>NZ_JCBCUW010000119.1:0-1408 GCF_059862525.1 Pseudomonas sp. MF08875 | reverse complement strand
CCTAGCAAAGCCTCTACGTATGGTCGCCTTCTCAATGCTTCTTCCGCATGTTCGGGAAGAAAGGTGGATAGATCTCGGGGTGCATTTTTTTGTTGAGGGGTGTAACCAAGCTTGGGTTGATCAGGGATCACGCATATGGAACGTTGCGCATACCCCGTATAAAATTCTTTCTCCCTCATCAGAACGGGCTCGCCCAGCTCATCAGTGAAATGCAGTCGTCGATCAACGAGGTGCGAGCGGAATACGAGGTACCGTTCATTCATCGTTACAGCCAAGCCGGGATTAAGCGAAAAAATCTGCATGACGATGCCCTCCCTCAAGGTAGATGGGCGATTGGGAGCTGAGACTTTTTTCGAGATCCACGCCAATCAGTCCAAGCCCTAACAGTCTCCATGCTTGGGCATCACCCACCACTAAACACAGATCTGCGATGGTTTGGGGCTTCTCGGCCTTTATTCGGGACAGAAGATCTTGCCAAGGAGGTGTGCCCACAAATGTTCCGCGACGGTGGTAAAGAATCTCCAATACCGACTTGCTCCGCGGCTCAGCCCAGATCACTTCATCGGTAACCACTTCGAAGCGGCGGCCACCGGCGGCGAAATGCGCTTTGGCTGCACTCAAGCGAGCGGCAGTGGCGTGATTTTTCCAGTGTTGAGCAGGTTTGATTTCGACCAGGATTCTTGAGCCGTCGAACAGCTCCACCTCAACATCAGGCACGTATTGCGCTGGCTGAATTCCTATTACGAAGGACTCACGGACGGGCTGGACTCTATAGCGGCGTACTGCCGGAGACAGCTCCAGCAGCCTAAAAAATCCACTTTCCAGGATAGATTCAAAGGGTACGGATTGCCCATTCTTAAGGGATGGAAAATACCCTCTGAAATGCCAGGATCTTCGGGTCACAACCTTTCGAACTGCCATGTCACTTTCCTCGAAGCGAACGGTTTTCGGAGCGTCACGTACTGGTGCGCTCTACGGGAACGTGTGAGGATTTCTAAAGGGAACACTTCCCCCTCGAGAGATCTCGCTACGGTCGAAATGCTGGGAGGGGATTGACAGAGCAACAAAAAAAGAAGAAATTGCGCGTGTTGTGTCTAAGCAATCACGAGCTGGTACTGTTTTTTCTTTTGTTGCTCTGTCTTCCCTCAGCAGAGGTATTTACATTTGGTTTACTCCTTTTGTAGTTGAAAAGCGAAAAAGTACTGGTGTAAGCAGGCTAAGATTTTGCTCGAACAAAATCGTTTAACTGCTTGAATAAAGCGAGCTTCCGGAAACGGTGCTCGCTTTATTTTTAACCGCCCGATTTTAATCCAGTCGTTTAAGCGGCGCAAACTTTCCGCGCCAAATTTACATTTAAAACCTTCCTCACTAGAACACACTAACTTACGCGATTTGATTAACAACTAAG
>NZ_JCBCUW010000118.1:0-1419 GCF_059862525.1 Pseudomonas sp. MF08875 | reverse complement strand
TGCGGGTATGTGATGGCTTCACCCGCGCATCGAGCCTGAGAAGGAGCCTGTGATGACCACGCCCATTGAACCCACCGACCCCACTGAACCCGAAGACCTCACCGCCCTAGCCCCTCTGATTATTTCGGAGTGGACTTGGCCCATGCCCACTGATGAAGGAGGCGTTCATGGCGGCATTCCCGTTCGCGCCGTAGAAGGCGGGCTCAAGTTTGTTGTCAGCCCGTGGAGCATCATGAACCCGGGGGACCACCTGAGTGTGTTCTGGGGCGACGCCTCGGCGCCCGTATGGGCCGATTCCATTGCGCCGGGGCAGCAAAACCAACCGGTACACGGCGTGCTCGACCCCTCCAAAATCCTGCCCGGCATCGCCGAACCGGTGTACTACAGCGTCAAGCGCAACGGCTCAAGCGTGTCGCAAGAGTCCGAGCCCAAGCTCAGGCTATTGGTCAAACTCGATCGCCCCGGCGGCCTGCATGACGACAACTCGGTGCCCGGCCCAGGCCTGGCCCCGGGCCACTCACGGCTCGGTTTCAGTATTCCCCAAAAGATCATCGACGAGGGGGTGGACCCCACCGACGCCAACAACGGCGTGCCCATCCGCATCGAGTACCCCGGCATTCGCAAGAACGACCGCGTGGTGTTGTCCTGGGGCAGCCAACGCACAACCGTCGCCGTCACCTCGGCGCAGGCCGCCCAGGGCTGGCTGGATGTGCTGATCGACAAGGCCATGATCGAAGCCGCCGGCGATGGCCAGGTGAGCTTCTCCTACCAGGTCATCGATGTCGTCGATAACTACCCCGACCCACGGGCCCAGTGGTCGCGGGTGGCTTACATCAATGTCGACGTGGCCACGCTGCGCCCCGATGCGCCCCTGGTGGTGAACGCCGACCCGGACACCCGCGTCATCGACCTCGACGAGTTGGGCGAGGACGATGTGTTGGTCGTGGTCAACACCCCTGCGGCCCATTTCAAAAAAGGCGACACCGTGCTGCTGACCTGGCGCGGCATCACCGCCCAGGGCGGGGAAATCATCGTCCGCCCCCTCGAACAGAAAGTGAACCTGGTGGGGCTTGGCTTGAACTTTTTTATCGACAACGCCAAGGTCAAGGCCCTGGCCCAGGGCCGCGCCACGGTGTCCTACGTCATAAAACGCACGGGTATTGAAGACCGGGCATCGCGAGTCGCCAGTGCCAGCATCAAGGGCATCCTCAACGACTTACTGCCCCCCAACGTGCTGCAAGCCCCGGGTGGGGTGCTCAACCCCAACGAACCCTCGGCAACTGTGCACATCCCGTACTACGCAGGCCGCAACAGCAGCGACCTGGTGACCCTGATCTGGGAAGCCCAGAACGGCGGCTCGCTGGAGCGCTACGAACAGCCGCTGGTCGTCGGCGACCTCGACGAAGGCGAGCCTATCGT
>NZ_JCBCUW010000117.1:0-1637 GCF_059862525.1 Pseudomonas sp. MF08875 | reverse complement strand
CGGCACCACGGTAACGCTGACCGGCACCAACTTCAGTGGCACTACGGCTGTCACTTTCGGCGCCACTGCGGCCACGGGGTTCACGGTCAATAGCGCGACTCAAATCACCGCCACAGCGCCAGCAGGAGCGGGCACGGTCGACGTGCGCGTCACCACCACCGGTGGCACCAGCGCCACCAGTGCGGCGGATCAGTTCACCTATGTGGGGGCACCGACGGTCAGCGCTATTTCCCCCAGCAGTGGCCCTGCAACGGGCGGCACCACGGTAACGCTGACCGGCACCAACTTCAGTGGCACTACGGCGGTCACTTTCGGCGCCACTGCGGCCACGGGGTTCACGGTCAATAGCGCGACTCAAATCACCGCCACAGCGCCAGCAGGAACCGGCACAGTAGACGTGCGCGTCACCACCACGGGCGGCACCAGCACTACCAGTGCGGCGGATCAGTTCACCTATGTGGGTGCACCGACCGTCAGCAGCATTTCCCCGAGCAGTGGCCCCGCAACAGGCGGCACCACGGTAACGCTGACCGGCACCAACTTCAGCGGCACCACGGCGGTGACCTTCGGCGCCACTGCGGCTACCGGGTTCACAGTCAATAGCGCCACCCAAATCACCGCCACAGCGCCAGCAGGAACCGGCACAGTAGACGTGCGCGTCACCACCACGGGCGGCACCAGCGCTACCAGTGCGGCGGATCAGTTCACCTATGTGGGGGCACCGACGGTCAGCGCTATTTCCCCCAGCAGTGGCCCTGCAACGGGCGGCACCGCGGTGACCCTCACCGGTACCAACTTCGCCGGTACTACGGCAGTCACCTTCGGCGCCACCGCCGCTACCGGCTTCACAGTCAACAGCGCGACTCAAATCACCGCCACCGCGCCAGCAGGAACCGGCACGGTAGACGTGCGCGTCACCACCACCGGTGGCACCAGCGCCACCAGTGCGGCGGATCAGTTCACCTATGTGGGGGCACCGACCGTCAGCAGCATTTCCCCGAGCAGTGGCCCCGCAACAGGCGGCACCACGGTAACGCTGACCGGCACCAACTTCAGCGGCACCACGGCGGTGACCTTCGGTGCCACTGCGGCCACGGGGTTCACGGTTAATAGCACGACTCAAATCACCGCCACCGCCCCGGCAGGAACGGGCACGGTCGACGTGCGCGTCACCACCACGGGCGGCACCAGTGCTACCAGTGCGGCAGATCAGTTCACCTATGTGGGGGCACCGACCGTCAGCAGCATTTCCCCGAGCAGTGGCCCCGCAACAGGCGGCACCACGGTAACGCTGAACGGCACCAATTTCAGCGGCACCACAGCGGTCACCTTCGGCGCCACCGCCGCTACCGGCTTCACAGTCAACAGCGCGACTCAAATCACCGCCACCGCGCCAGCAGGAACCGGCACGGTCGATGTGCGCGTCACCACCACGGGCGGCACCAGCGCTACCAGCGCGGCGGATCGTTTCACCTATGTGGGTGCACCGACCGTCAGCAGCATTTCCCCCAGCAGTGGCCCCGCAACAGGCGGCACCACGGTAACGCTGACCGGCACCAACTTCAGTGGCACTACGGCTGTCACTTTCGGCGCCACTGCGGCCACGGGGTTCACGGTCAATAGCGCGACTCAAATCA
>NZ_JCBCUW010000116.1:0-1665 GCF_059862525.1 Pseudomonas sp. MF08875 | reverse complement strand
GGCCCAGAGTGTGTAAAAACACTTTCGCATCTTGGGTGCCTCAGCCCAGTGTTCCTGGGCGAGGCGGTTTCCCAAGCAAATAGCCGCGATCAGCGCCAATAGCGCGTCAGAGCGTTTATGAAGCGCTTTGGCACCTCTTGGAGCAGCAAAAGCTGGGGCTTTTACGCCGTCATCGCCTTCAACAGGCCTTCGGTGCCGATGATTTTCATCACCCGTTTCAAGTTGTAGGCGAGCACATTCAAGCTCATCTCCGCACTCACCCCGTTCAGCTTTCGGGTCAGGAAGTGCGTTGCGCCCATCCATTGCTTGAGCGTACCGAAGGGATGCTCAACAGTCCGTTTTCGAACCCGCATCATCTCTGGTGCTTGGTTCAACCGGCGCTGCATTTCCTCCAGCACTGCTTCATGCTCCCAGCGCCTTACTCGACGATTTGTGCTTGGTGTGCACTGGGTTTTCAGCGCACAACTCTGGCACTTAGAACTCCAGTAACAGTGCATATTCATGCCTTTCTCAACGCTGGAGAATCGCCAGATCAGTGCCTCTCCCGCCGGGCAGGTGTATTCGTTTTTCGTCGGGTCATACACGAAGGCATCTTTATTGAATCGGCCATCAGCCTTGGCGCTTGAAGTCATTGGCTTAGGCACGTAGGCCGTGATGTTTGCGTCGTGACAGGCAAGGATCTCTTCACCCTTGAAGTAGCCTCGGTCAGCCACCACGGACAGCGTTTCTGCGCCGATGGCTTCACGAGCCTGCTTCGCCATTGAACTGAGTTGGTCGCGGTCTGAACCGCTGTTGGTGACCTCGTGAGCAACGATCAGGTGGTGCTGCGTATCGACAGCCGTCTGCACGTTGTAGCCGACGATACCGCTGCCGCGCGTCATCATCGAACGGGCATCCGGGTCGGTCAGCGAAACCTGTTTATCAGGGGAATCGTTGAGCTGAGTTTCGATCCCTTGAAGCTCTTTCATATGCGCTTTTAGCTTGGCAATCTTATCTTCCAGGCTGGCAGTGTCTGGCGCGGAGGCGCTAGGAATCTGTCGATCAGCCGCATCGAGCACAGCCAAATAACGGCTGATGCTCGCCTCGATTTCTTCCATACGCCGCTTCAGTTTGGCGCTGGTGAAATTGCGGTCACGGTTGTTCACTGCCTTGAATTTGCTGCCGTCGATGGCAACCAAGTTTTCGCCAAACAACCCCAACTGCTGGCAGAGCAAAACGAACTGGCGGCAGACGCCGCGAATGGCCTTGCTGTTATCTTTTCGGAAGTTGGCGATGGTCTTGAAATCGGGCATCAATCGCCCGGTTAACCACATGAGTTCGACGTTGCGCTGAGCTTCTCGCTCAAGACGCCGGCTCGATTGAATGCGGTTTAGATAGCCGTAGATATAGATCTTCAGCAGGATCGAAGGGTGCTAAGCCGGTCTTCCGGTTTCGGCTGGAATGACGCCATCAAAACCTAGCGTGGCTAGGTCGAGTTCATCGACGAAAACGTCAACCACCCGAACCGGATTGGTATCGCTGACGTAGTCGTCGAGGCTTTCGGGAAGTAAGGTGCTTTGACCTCGGTGTTCACCCTGGATAAACCGTTTCATGGGCGTCCCATACGCTGAGATTCTCGGAAATCATAGCAAGGGTTTACCGGTGCGTTTTTACACACTCTGGGCC
>NZ_JCBCUW010000115.1:0-1701 GCF_059862525.1 Pseudomonas sp. MF08875 | reverse complement strand
CAGGCTGAACGCTTGGGCACGAGCGATTTGAATGGTGGCGCGTTCTTCAACGCTGAGTTCGGAATAAGACATAGGGGCAACACCGTACCGGAAAGGTCAGGTGTTGCACTCAGTTTTTGCCGCCGCCGGGGATTATTTGGCTGCTGGAGCCGGAAGTCATCGAGTCATGGTGTGAAAAATCAGTTTTTCGTAAGTTGAAAAAAATAAAGCCTTCAATGGGGTGGCTGATGAGTTAATTGAGCTGGAAGCCGCATTCAATAAAATGATAGGTGGATAATGTATCTATTTGAGCGAGTCATATGGTCCGGACGAACTGAAAGCCCTGAGCAGAGGGAGTATTGGGCTCAAGAGGTAGCCAAGACGAAAGAAGAAATTGTTGCATTAGTACCTGAGTGTACAAAGCCTGAGGATGAAAAAGTGTGGGAGCATTATGATCCCGTTAGCGATTTAGCTACTGATGCAGAGTCGCTATATGATTTTAATGATACTTATGTTGATGTGCGTGCAGCATTTCAAGAGGAAAAGCGAGGGCTAATTACTTTTGGATTTTTGTCTATGGCATTGGTCATGAACTTGTATATGTTTGAATTGTCGGTGGTGTCGTTAGGATGCTTGGCAGTCTTGGGTGACGGAGATTATGAAGCATGGCAGCCTGAGGCGGTGATTTCATGGGTGCTTGCTACAGCTACATGGTCTGCAATGAATTATTATCTTTGGAAGTACACATGGCGTTGGTTTCGCGTGGAATTATTTACCCAACGACACCTTATTGCTCGCTTCAATCGAAAGACACGCCAAGTTTATATTAATCGCCCTAGTTACGCTGGGGGGGTTGTCGTATTATCGTGGGAGGCCGTTCTACCAGCCATCAATCCGGAGGATCCGGATTTCATGGGAATAGGTGGTTTCCTCCTTTTGGCTTTTCCATCGGAACACACAGGCGCAGGTTATGACGAAGTTCTAATGTTAGGCCGCCCCATGCATGGCAATGATGAACTAGTCGGTTTCTGGGAATTCATCCGCCGCTATATGGAGGAGGGGCCACAAGCCGTGCCCAAACCTAAAAGGTTACTGCCTCTAAGCCCCACCCCCATCGAGCCTATCCGGGCCACTCTTCGTTTCATGTCCGGCTTCTGGCGCAACGGCGGAAAGATCGCCGCGGTGGTTACGGGGACTTTGCTTTCCCCACTTATTCTTCTGCACGCGCTGTGCCATTGGATTTCTTTACTGCTGTGCTGGGCGCCTCGCTGGCCCAAGGAAATTCAAGAAGCAGGACAACCTGGCAAGCCCATCCCCAAACTCACGACAGCGGAGGACTTTGGTCCCGTCATCGGCGCCCACTTGCGGGCCAATACCTTGAAAGAGCGTATCGACACGCCTATGCCAGAACGCAAAGGATGGCGGCCGGCGGCTCGGCCCCAGGACTACGGCGATGTGTAGTGGGCGCATGTGCCGGAAAAAGCATAGATCGGGTACGTGCGCAGTTGCAGGTACGGGTGCGGGCATCGGTTCAAGCGGAGTTGGAGTCCGGCAAGGTGGGTAACTTCTATGCGTTGCGCATCGGCGTGATCGTCGGGCTATACGAAGCGTTCCAGCTCTATAACAAAGCGCAGGCGATGCCGGATGGCAATAAGCAAAAAGCGGAGTTTGCAGCGGCAGCGCTGGCGACCACCGCTGTTGCGCTGGACTTGATGCACACCG
>NZ_JCBCUW010000114.1:0-1708 GCF_059862525.1 Pseudomonas sp. MF08875 | reverse complement strand
TGAGTCAGCTGCCGGTAATGCGTAGTCATCTGCGCTTGAATCCTTCGGTGTGAGAGCCTGGATTCTACCGGTGGCTGGCTCTCTGCCTCTCGTTTCAAGCGTTGCGCTTATTCTATGAATTCAGGACACATAAAACTCATGAAAAAATGGCTGATAACTGTGCAACTACATTACGTCGCTTCAAGATCACGCAAATTTGGGTCTCTGGGCTAACCGCTTCCGGCGCAGTAATTGCTGTGTTTTTTGATCCTGTGGGTGTGAAAGGCGCAACGGCTTTTCTCTCGCTGCTTACCTTGCTGATTTCGGGCTATATGAAAGGGTTTGATCCTGGTGGGACAGCTCAGAAGCACAGGGATGCAGCAGCCAGTATCTGGCCAATACGAGAGTCCTACCTTTCTCTGATCACTGATTTGCGAATGAATCATATCTCCTACGAAGATGCCATTAAGCGCAGAGATGAGCTGCAAGCTAAACTAGCCACAATCTATAAGGCGGCGCCACAGACGGACAGTAAAGCTTACTTAAGCGCACAGAAAGCATTAAAAGATAATGAAGAATATACTTTCTCAGATTCTGAGATTGATTGTTTTCTGCCAACTACGCTACGCAAGGATGCCTAATAGTGAGCCCCACCCTGGCAAGTGACCGTTTTATTTCTGCGTTAGCTGCAACTTTAGATATCCCTGCTGAGCGGTATGAGTCTGCAGATAAAAGTTATCGATCAATTTGTACATGGTTGGAGCGTTCCGAGTCACGCTTTTCTAACGTTGATATTGATGCATATATTCAAGGCTCGTTTCGGCTAGGTACAGTAATTCCGCCAATAAGTGGTGAGGAACACTACGATCTCGACGTGGTTTTTGAGTTTGATCTTAGTAAGGCAACAAAAACTCAGCAGGGGCTTTATGAAGACCTCGGTTATGAGCTCAAGCTTTACGCAGCTCGGTATGGGATGCAGGCTCCATCCGATTGGGATAGGTGCTGGACGTTAAATTACGCAGACACCGCGCAATTTCATATGGATCTTCTGCCCTCTGTTCCAGATGGACAGCGCCAACGTTTGATAAGAGAGCAGCGTGCTATGACGCTGGATTTTGTTGATCGCTCGATATCAATAACTGATAAAAATCATGGTAATTACGCACATCTCTCTGAAGACTGGCCCTCCAGTAACCCGCATGGCTATGCGGATTGGTTCTATGAATGCATGAAGCCTGCGTTTGACCAAAAGCGTAGGGCGATGATGCTGGCAGAGGCCAAGGCTGATATTGCAGATATACCCGTGTTCAGAGTGAAGACGCCCCTGCAATCAGCTATCCAGATTCTTAAACGTCATAGAGACATGCGTTTTTCAGATGATCCAGACGGTCGCCCTACATCTGTTGTGATTTCCACGTTGGCGGCTCACTCGTACGGACAGGAGTCCTCAGTTACGGGGGCTCTAATCAGTATTCTACAGTCGATGGACAGGTACATTGTTGATCGGGAAGGCGTGTCTTGGATAGAAAACCCATCCAACCCGCGTGAGAACTTCGCCGACTCTTGGGAGCAAGAGCCGGCAAGGAAAGACGCTTTCTATGATTCCTGAATTCAACACATAAGTGCAACGCTCACCCCTGTATGCACTTCGTACGGCGTCTTCCAGCCCAAGCGCTTGCGCGGGCGTAGATTGATCCTCGCTACTGTCCGATTGACGGCTTCGACGGTC
>NZ_JCBCUW010000113.1:0-1814 GCF_059862525.1 Pseudomonas sp. MF08875 | reverse complement strand
CTCAATGGGCGAAAAACCTCTCATACGCCAGCTCCAAACGCTGCAAGAAACCGGGGTCCGGCGCGGTGGATAACCGATGGATCGCCCGGCGGTTCATGTAGTGCCGGGCATGCACCCACGCGCCGAAGGCCGTCTCGATATCCGACTCGGCCATGCTGTCGTGGATGTCGCTGAGAAAGTGCGGGTACAGCGCTTCGATCTCGGCGATTCGGCTGCCGGGGTTGTTCCACAGCCAAAACAACGCCTGGGCCTGCGGGTCGCTGATGAAGATGTCCGGCGCCACTTCGCCGTCGAGTTGGCGCCGCGCTTGCGGCGGGTCGAACTGCGGGCCGGAGCGGGCGTGGCGGTCCATGTAGGCCAACTCGTCGGCCAGTTTCTGGTAGCGGCCAAAGGCTTTGGGGTCCAGCGGCACGCCCAGGCCCCAGCCACGGGTCTTGCGCCCGGCGCTGTGCTGGTGCTGGTCGTACCACATACGCAGCCAGTGGATGAAGATCACCGTGTGGCCGCTGAGTTCTTCTTCGATGGTTGTCGGCAGTAGGCTGATGAACAAAGGCGCTGCCGGCACCGTGCATTGGTACGCCGAGGCCTGCGCGTTGACGATCTGCGGCTTGAAACGCTCGGTGGCCCGGCCCGACTCAAGCACCAGCGAGGGGATTTCCCGGGTGGTGGCCGCCAGTTGCTTAACAGCGGCGCGGTAGTTGCGCTGGAAGGTGGTGATTTCGGGGGGGATGAGGAAGGTTTGGTACAGAATCGGCCTTTCACGCTCTAATGCCGCCAGGCTCGGCATCGGAATTCCCGCCGCGTAGGCGCGGTGATACATCATCTGCAATGGGTACCGCGACACGTTATCCGACACGCTCTCGTCATCCTCATCGGCCCCACCGCCCACATCGACCTGGGCACCGGGAAACAAACGCTCCTGGCGGGGCCCGCGACAGTCCTCGGGGTCGGCGCCGAGCATGCTCAGGGGTTTGTAAAAACGCAGTTCGTGGGCGGCGGCGTAATGCACGCAACGCTCAACCTGGGGCGAGAGGTGCAGTTGCGAAGACACCTGGTTACTCATCGGCATAAACCCCGTCAACAGGTTGTCGTCATAGCGGTTGGTCACGCAATCGAACAAGCCCATGAACCGGATGTGCACGGGAATGCCCTGGTAAGCCCCGCCCTCCATGAGGCCTTCCAGCAGGCGTTGGGCAAAGGCCAGGGCCAGGCCACCGCCCGTGTCGTAGCCGAAAATCGCCACGTTGATCTTATGGATCGGCAGGCGCTGCTGGGCGCTCATCACCGCCAGTTGAAAGTCGCGCCGGGCGGCGTTGAGGCGCACCTCCACGCCGGTATTGAACAGCGCGGCCCCTAGGGAGCCATCACGCACCCAGCCCCAGGACTCGGCCACAGCCCCTGCCGAAACCTTGGCCCCGGCTTGCCCCGCCGACTGGGCGGCGCGCCAGGGGTGGCGCGTCACCTCCTCCCAATAGTCCTGCCACTCGCGGCGCAGGTTGCGCTCGATACGCGCCCATTGTTTACGGGGTTTGGCCACCAGGCGCTTGGCCTGGCGCCCCGCCCTGCCGGCCGCCTCCTTGCCTTGCTCCAAGACCTCTTGCGCCGTCCACATCGCCCGCCGAATCAGGCTACGATCGCGGATCCCCTGGCTGCGGGCCCAGGCATCTTCCACGGCGGCCTTCGTGCGTTCCCGGGCCTTGTCTTGGGCCATCTCAGGGGCTTTATCGTAAATAGCGTCACCGGCTTTATCGGCGATGGCAGCGGCCAATACTCGGGTTTCAGGGTCAAAGTCGGCGCCGAGGCCGGGGTAGTAA
>NZ_JCBCUW010000112.1:0-1879 GCF_059862525.1 Pseudomonas sp. MF08875 | reverse complement strand
TGAGTCAGCTGCCGGTAATGCGTAGTCATCTGCGCTTGAATCCTTCGGTGTGAGAGCCTGGATTCTACCGGTGGCTGGCTCTCTGCCTCTCGTTTCAAGCGTTGCGCTTATTCTATGAATTCAGGCGTTACATCTGGGAGCGAGGTTTTAATTGGCATACAGAAAAGCTACAAGCCACTGGCTTTCCTCGTTTTCCTTTAGTCCGTATTGCCGGCTATAAAGGTCGATCAAGCTTCGTCGAAATAACACGACCTAATCCCGCTACATACGATCCAGATGATGTCTGCACTAAGAATAGTTATTACGCCGAAGAACAGATTCTAGCTAAATGCCCGCCGCTCCCAGTGGACTACGGCTACGTCGCCTATGTTCAAGGCGACCCCAATGCCAAGGAAGACACACCTAGCCTGCTGCTCTACGTACTGCAAGAGTCCGAGTATGGCCCCAATGGCAAACCGTCTATTGGCAGGGACGAACTCCACACAATGGCCGACACCATCGCCGCGTCAATCAAGCGCCGTTAAGTGAGAACCGACGGCGTGCGGCTTGATATCAGGGGTATCCAACAAATGGCCTTGGTCGGCGGATTGGATTGGGCCTATGGCCGTAAGGAGTTGCTGACCTTAAGCAAAAATTTGCCAGCCTATCAATGCAAGAAAAGAAATGGACTTCAGTACCTATCAAAAAACAGGAGTACCGCGGATGAATCTGTTTGTTAGATTTTCATTATTCTCCCTACTGGCTGCATGCACCTCGGTAGTCCATGCGCAAAAAAATATCGTGCCAGAGCAGTGGAAAACTGAATGTGTAGGCAATTTTGAAGTCCGTCTGCCAGGGAATGTCGAAGTTGCTGTACTTCGAAAAGTACTTTATGACTATCAAGATAGGTACAGGTTTTTTCCAAACCCTGGCCAAAAAGTATTTTTTGCAAAAACAAGTTATGGAGGAGAAATAGGCGTCTACCCCCTTGGTGATAAAGAACTTTATTTTACGGCTCGCCAGGCTGAAGTTGACAGGCTGGAAAAATACCGGGCAGACAATAAGGATAACCCCAAAGCTGGAAAGTTTTCATATAGCTTTCCTGATGAAACCTCATTTTTAGCCAAGCACGGAAACTCGGACAGAATGAAAATTAAGGCTTCAAGTTATTATTCTGGCCGTCGCTACACCTATGAAACCCTTGATAGGCGAGATGAGGTTTCGGTAACTAAGGACTATGACAACTTTGCTAAAAACTTTCGCCCCCGCGCCCTTTACGAAATCCCCAATGAAAAAGGCGTGTGCATACCCTATGGCTTTATTAAAAGCGACACCCCTCAAGATCGAGTGATTTCCAGCGCCATGCGCTTGAAAGATCATCCTGACGTGACCGTGCTATTAATGGATAAAAGTGCTTCTCGGGGAGGTTTTGTCCGAAAGGAGAACCCCACCGCAATCGAGGAAATTCGTTACATCTGGGAGTGGGGTTTTAATTGGCGTACAGAAAAACTACAAGCCACAGGCTTTCCTCGTTTTCCTTTAGTCCGTATTGCCGGCTATAAAGGTCGATCAAGCTTCGTCGAAATAACACGACCTAATCCCGCTACATACGATCCAGATGATGTCTGCACTAAGAATAGTTATTACGCCGAAGAACAGATTCTAGCTAAATGCCCACCGCTCCCAGTGGACTACGGCTACGTCGCCTATGTTCAAGGCGACCCCAATGCCAAGGAAGACACACCTAGCCTGCTGCTCTACGTGCTGCAAGAGTCCCTGAATTCATAGAATAAGCGCAACGCTTGAAACGAGAGGCAGAGAGCCAGCCACCGGTAGAATCCAGGCTCTCACACCGAAGGATTCAAGCGCAGATGACTACGCATTACCGGCAGCTGACTCA
>NZ_JCBCUW010000111.1:0-2234 GCF_059862525.1 Pseudomonas sp. MF08875 | reverse complement strand
CGCAGAAAACCTCCTACGAAATTGGTCATTTGCCCTTTTCAAGCCTTCCAGGCGAGTCATACCGATCAACACGACTGAAACCTTTGAGGTATTCAGCAGGCTTTTTATCCAATCACCCGCTTCATATGCGTCGCTGCGCTTGTAGTCGACCAAGTGCTGTGCCTCGTCCAAAATAACGAGCTCAACTCTTAAATTTTCCAGCAAAGTTACCACCCGCGAGAATTTTGCCTCAGCGGACTCGCTGTTCATGTTCGCATACGGATCTTTCAATGCTCTGAGCAATGCAGCACCGAGATTTTTCTTCGTGGGTGCAGATGGCATGTCCAGATACAGAATGGGTAAGCGCTCCATTTCAATTGCACGTTCAGTGTTAACTGCATTGACGTACTTTTTCACTAGAGCACTTTTCCCAACACCGCTGGGACCCATAATGAGAAAACCCTGATTGGTCCCAGTTCTACGATTCTCCGTGTGAATATCCACTAACCTTGAAAGCGCTGCTTTTGCAATTGAGGTATTGATGAAGATCTTTCGCAGCGAAGTATCATCAACCGCACCCGAAGCGTTCATCTTCCCCCCCTATCGAACCAAGACTGAGCATTAGACGTGTCCACGGATAGGTCAGGGATCTCAAAAGACTTTGCAGCCATTGTCATGGCGACATTTTCCAGCAACGTGGCAGGTTCGATGAGGGCCACAGGCGCACCGCCTCGATCACGCGTCAGCGCAGCTTTGCGACGCCGATCATTTACCCGTTTGGTCTCTTTCGCTCGCTGGATGTCCTGCTGTATTTCACGCGAAGCGCGGAGGATGGCATCAACATCCGGATTCAAGGCTCCTGATATGCGCAGTTGCTTTTTAGCCTCGTTGTATAAGTCTCGGCTTACACCTACCAGGCGCTTGTCCTTGCAAGGCACCTGGAAAAAATATCTGCGCTGGTCGTCATACACCCAGACGTGACCTAGATCGTCCCGGTAACGTGCGTCTACCGTAAAATCGTTAGGACGCTGTAACTTCAAATCGGCTAGCAAATCAGAATGGTAATACTGGCCGTCTACCTCGATGCCGTAGTGGTGAATCTTAGGCTTTTTGCGGCAGGCAAGGATGGCTTCCAGCGCATCTAGATCGACGGGCATCTGAATTACAGATTTACCTTCTGCCATGCGCCATACCTGATCAGGTGTCCTACCACGCAGACCCCGGTGCGGAGTCTGATGGTAGATATCCACAATCCATTTTGTGAGTAGCGCATTTAGGTCGTCGAATGTAAGGCACGCGTTTTCCAGGGAGTCGTATTCGCCCTTTTCGGCAATATTCGAAAATGTGGTGCCGGGAAGTTGATGAACGAAACCACGAGCAGTAGTACCAAAAAATCGTTCTACGGCACCCTTCATTTGCGGGCCACGCGACCTCGGGTACAGAACCTCGATGCCCAGATCACAGAAAGCAAGCAACAACATTCCAGCGTGAAACTCCGCCGCATTGTCAGGAACCAACTGACGAGGTAAACCTCGTGCCGGCCAGCTGTTGACCACATGCGGGTAGCTCTCAAGCAACGAAGCCTTGGGGCATATCGCTTTCTCAATCACTCGCAGCACGCTTTCAGTATTGGGAGCGGCAAAGTGCAGGAGATGCGCCATCACCATGCGCGAGTATCGATCCAGAACGATGGTCAAATAAGGTCGGCCGATCACTAAACCGGTGTCCGGATCAATGAGCATGACATCAAGAAGTGTGTGATCGATTTCCCAGCGATGACAGATGCCATCGACTTGAAGCTGGCCAATGGCACGGCGGTGTTTCTGATTGGCGGTATGTTTTCCCAATCTTGCGGTGTCAACTAGGTATGGGTCTAATCCCTCTATAAATCGATAAACTGTCATCCGCGACGGGCAGGCTAAATGTTCAGCCTTTAACCTGCGCTGATTATATTCCTTGAGGCGACCTTGGAATTCAGAAAATACTTTTGTCACCGGGTTTCTTTGATCGGTTAAGTAATGCTCATTAATTACATTGAGCAGTATTTCCTCGAGATCGCCATGTATCAACTTGTGGCGGCCCTTTTGTTCATGCTGGGGAACTAGAGCCGTTACGGACCTCCACTTGTATCTACCCAGCCAGCGCTTGACTGTCGCGATCGACGGAGCCTTCGCACTCGTTTTAACATCCTCCCACACAGAATTAATAACTTCCTTAAGTTCTTCTTTTCTAGGAAGTTTTCCCGGATAACCTAG
>NZ_JCBCUW010000110.1:0-2281 GCF_059862525.1 Pseudomonas sp. MF08875 | reverse complement strand
ATCACCTACAGTGTGCCCGGAGTTCAGGGTGAGCATGGATGCTCAAATGAACCACGAGTCTATCTGGAATGTTGAACTGGGAACTCATGATGAGGAACCAAACACCCCATCGACTGTGACGGTGGTGAGTCTGAGCGGCAGTGACCTGTGGTATGCCTGCAGGGTGATGTAACCCGCTGACAACGGGGATTGAGGCGAGATCACTAAGCCAAGATGATCCTCAAGACTGAGTGTTGAAAGGCTGAAGAACATGAACCCATTAATCCGCCTCTGAGGGTTGAAATGTCACCACGGCTTACGTGATCTGATAAGCCGTACAGAAGGAACAGGCAGTGACAGGTATGCGCTGCCGATCGAAGGAGCTTTGATATGTATGCAGAGCTTTGGGACAGCAGAATCCATCACAGATCGGGCTGCTGCTTTCTGTCAACTTGCGGCAAGCAAGGATAAAGAGTGCGATGGGCAGCCTCCTCAACATGCTTGAGTCCAGATAGGTGAACCGGGGAAGGTCAATGACGGATGCCAAGGGGGCATGACCTCAATGACGCATTGACTGGCGGAGCTTCCGTAGTAGTCCGCGATGGGGAAAGCCCATTACATGGCGAAGGGGAGCAGTTTAAATGTGTTTGCCAAGCGAATTAACTGACCTAACGAGGTGAAGACCTTTGATAATCAGCGAAATGCAACGCAAGCTGGCCACATGGACAGCAACCGATCCACCCCAGCGGGTTGATCGGTTACTGCGCCTGATAGCACAGCCGGACTGGCTGGCGGAGGCAGCGCGAATCACTCTGTCATCAAAAGGCGCCCGTACGCCTGGCGTTGATGGAGTGGACAAGCCAATGCTGCAAGCCAGACTGGCGGATGTATTGCAAAAGCTCAGGGAAGATCTTCTCTCGGGTAGCTACCAGCCACTGCCGGCCAGGCGGATCTATATCCCCAAGGCCAATGGCAAGCAACGACCACTCGGCATCCCCACTCTGCGAGATCGTATTGTTCAACGGGCTATGCTGATGGCCATGGAGCCCATTTGGGAGGGTGAGTTTCATACGCTCTCGTATGGTTTCCGGCCTGAACGCAGTGTCCACCATGCAATCCGTACTGTGAAACTTCAACTCACAGACAATGCAGAGACGAGGGGCCGCTGGGTCATTGAAGGTGACTTGTCAAGCTACTTCGATACCGTGCATCATCGCCTGCTGATGAAAGCCGTACGCCGCAGAATCAGAGACACTCGTTTCTTGGAACTGCTGTGGAAAACAATCAAAGCTGGCCATATCGATGTCGGACTCTTCCGGGCCGCCAGTGAAGGAGTACCGCAGGGTGGTGTTATATCGCCATTGTTGTCGAACATCATGCTCAATGAGTTCGATCAGTACCTGCATGAACACTACCTGAATCCGAAGGCTCGAAAAGATCGATGGTACTGGAACCACAGCATCCAGCTTGGTCGAAGCACGGCGATCAGAGAGAACTGGCAATGGAAGCCAGCCGTTGCTTACTGCCGATATGCCGATGATTTTGTGATCATCGTCAAAGGCACTAAAGCACAAGCGCAAGCCATCAGAGAAGAGTGCCGGAGTGTGCTCGAAGATAGCCTGAAACTCAGGCTGAACATGGAAAAGACCAAGATCACCCATGTGAATGATGGATTTGTTTTTCTGGGCCATCGGATCATTCGCAAGCGTAGCCGATACGGCGATATGCGTGTGGTCACGACGATCCCACGAGACAAAGCCAGAAGCTTCGCAGCCTCACTGACGGCACTGCTATCAGGTAACCACAGTGAAAGTAAGATCGACATGGTTGAATCAATCAACCGAAAGCTGAAAGGCTGGGCGGCGTTTTATCAATTCGTTGATTTCAAAGCCAAAGTATTCAGCTGTATCGATCGTGTCGTGTTTTGGAAACTGGCCCATTGGCTGGCTCACAAATACCGCTCCCGTATCAAACCCCTGATGCGCCAATGGTGCAAAGCACCTAAGCCCAGCCAAAGTAAGACTTGGGTTTTATTTGGCAAGACCAATAACGGCAAACTCAGCGGTGAAACACTGTATCGGTTAGTTGGGCAAGGCAAGAAGCAGTTCAGGTGGCGTCTGCCCGAAGGTAATCCTTACCTGAGGTCGGAGCCCAGGAATACATGGACCTCACGCTTCACTGAAGTGGCTATGGCGTTCGCCAGCGTTTAAACGGAGAGCCGGATGCATTGAAAGGTGCACGTCCGGTTCGGTGAGGAGAGATAGGGAGATAGCCCGACTACGCCCTGTCTCTTACTCAACTT
>NZ_JCBCUW010000011.1:0-142766 GCF_059862525.1 Pseudomonas sp. MF08875 | reverse complement strand
GTAAACGCTTCGATTTCAAATGTCCGATCGAAATGATGGGCGAGGTGATGCAGAACGCCATGACTATGCGGCACGATGCGCCCGCTTCAATTCAATAACCGTGTTGCACTCAGCTCCTGCAACCGCCGTGGTTTACAAAATCAAAGGTAGTCGCGGATTTGCTGGAGGATAAATTTAAAAGAATTTCAGTTTATGTATTTGTAACGGAAAAGTTTTCAGATATTTAGTTGAGCGTATTAGGTAGGGGTTCAGTGTCTTGTTTGTCGTAGTCCTTTTGTGGAGTGGAGGGGGAATGTTATCGGGGGAGGTTGGGAAAATTCGCTGGCCATAAAAAAAGCCCGTGAAATTCACGGGCTTTTTTAGGTGTGGTGCACAACGTCTTACATATAGAACGACTTCAACGGTGGGAAGCCATTGAATTCCACCGCGCTGTAGCTGGTGGTGTAGGCGCCGGTGGAGAGCCAGTAGAGGCGGTCGCCGATGGCCAGGTTCAGCGGCAGGCCGTACTTGTAGTTCTCGTACATGATGTCGGCGCTGTCGCAGGTTGGGCCGGCGATCACCACTTCTTCCATTTCGCCTTTTTTCTCGGTCCAGATCGGGAACTTGATGGCTTCGTCCATGGTTTCGATCAGGCCGGAGAATTTGCCGACGTCTGTGTACACCCAGCGCTCGACCGCGGTGCGCGACTTACGGGCCACCAACACCACTTCACTGACCAGGATGCCGGCGTTGGCGATCAGCGAACGGCCCGGTTCCAGGATGATTTCTGGCAGGTCGTCGCCGAAGTCTTCCTTGAGGAAACGGATAATCTCCTGGGCATAGGTTTCCAGGCTGTTGGTGCGGGTGATGTAGTTGGCCGGGAAGCCGCCGCCCATGTTGATGAGCTTGAGTTCGATACCGTCTTCTTCTTTCAAACGCTCGAAGATCACCTTGACCTTGGCAATGGCCGCGTCCCAGACGCTGATGTCGCGCTGCTGCGAGCCCACATGGAACGACACGCCGTACGGCACCAGGCCCAGGTCGCGGGCGAGGATCAGCAGGTCCATCGCCATGTCGGTCTGGCAGCCGAACTTGCGCGACAAAGGCCAGTCAGCGGTGGTCGAGCCTTCGGTGAGGATGCGCACGTAAACCTTGGAGCCGGGCGCGGCCTTGGCGATGTTGCGCAGGTCGGCTTCGGAGTCGGTGGAGTACAGGCGCACGCCCTTCTCATAGAAGTAGCGGATGTCCTTGGATTTCTTGATGGTGTTGCCGTAGCTGATGCGGTCGGCGCTGACGCCGCGGCCCAGCACTTTGTCCAGCTCATAGATCGAGGCGATGTCGAAGCTCGAACCCTTGTCCTTGAGCAGGTCGATGATCTCGACGGCCGGGTTGGCCTTGACCGCGTAGTAGACCTTGGCGAATTCGAAACCGGCGCGCAGGTCGTCGTAGGCCTGGCTAATCATCGCGGTGTCGATCACCACGAACGGGGTTTCTTGTTGGTCGGCGAAGGCCTTCATTTTCTGGAAGGTATCGCGCGCGAAATAGTCTTCGACGTTGATCGACATGCTGGGAACTCCTAGTGGCAAACGTTAGTAATCAATGGGTGCAAATGAACGTCCTCCGTATCCCCACTTTGGTTCGCCTACTTCCCAAGGCATGTCGCCGAAAGCAAAAAGGCCATGGGCGGCGTGGCTGCCCTTGGCCTTGCTGTCTCGTCGTCAGTACTTGAGCCGGATGGATCGTTTCCAGCATGGACGTTCGGCGCGAACTTTAGGGCGTGAGGGGTTTGAGATCAACAAAAAATGTCGCGGTTTTGCACGGTGGCGTCCGGCACCGTGGCACCAGCCTGTTTTAACCGACCGGCGTGACAGGCAGTCGTTCCCTGCAACAGCCCAACGTAGGCGTGGGCACTCAGGGCTGGTGGCCTTTTCTCATTAGTTTGTCTGGTGATGTTGGATGCGCCAACTATCCATAATTAATATAAAAAAAGGCGCCGAACTGTAACTTCTGACAGTAGCCAGGGTGCGCGGTGTCACTAATACTCAGGGTGCAAATTGGCTGAGTAAAATAATCTGGCGGTTTGTGAATGTTTGTTATTGGGTTCTCGTGAGTTGCGGGCTGTGGGTTTTTATGCCTGATAGTTTTGGCTGAGGCTTATGTGGCTGAACTCACTACTTGACGGCGTTGAGGAACTTGTTATGAACGGTAAAAGAATAAGCACTCCTGCACTACTGGTGTGTGGCGCGTTGGTAAGTTCAACCTGGGTATATGCCAGCCCCGGTACGGATACGGCGAGCCAGATGAAATACCTGTATAACTTCACGGCCCGTGATTGCGGCAGTGGCAGGTTGGCGTCTGAGTGTTCCGGCATCATTTTGCGCGGTATTGCCAGCAAACAAAGCTACCTGCCTTGGGACCCAAGCCCCTATTCCCATAGCCTGGAGGCCGGGGGATGGGGCGCGCCGAACCTGTCCAATGGCGGCACCTCGGTTTCCTACCTGCGCACCGATACCAGCTATGACGGCCTGGGCCTGGATAAATACAACGGCTTTGCGCTGACGCCTAACGACTTCATTAATGAAAAGACGCAGTTCAAAGTCACCGTGCTGTGTGCATTCCCTATTGATTCCTGGACGGGTAACCGCAGTAATAACGGCTGTGGTGACTATTTGGAAAATGGCAATAGCCTCGGGGTGACCGAAGATTATTGCCAGAAGTTGGGAGTGAGTAATGCCAAGGCTTGGCTGGACCACTTTCACCGGCAGCCGACGCACCCGGGGCTGACCTCTCATAAGTTTGAATGCGGTTTCGATACCACGGCGGATTATTTTGGTACTTACAATAAGGCCGATGCGTTTAATACCTTTGTCGAGGCACGCAAGTTGTTGGCCAATGACCCGGCCGATAAAGTCGACGCCCAAGTTACCCAAACTGAGTTGCGCCTCAAGACTTGGCCCGACAATAAATATTGGAACCGGGATTGGGGCGCTAACCGGCCGTTTTTCGATGCACCGCTGGCCCCGGCCCTGGAAGTGAACAAGACCTATAAACAGCTACCGATCATGGCGTTCATCTATGTCAGCCAAGTGGGCGTGGTGTATTCCGACGACCGGGTGTTCAAGGCCCGGGAACTGGCCCAAGACGACCAGCGCAGATGGCTGGAGCAAGGCAATACCTGGAAGCCGGTTATCCACGTGGAGTTGCCCAGGACCGCCGCTGAAGAGGCCACCTTTACCTATCGCGATGGCGACCAGGGTCCCACGGCGGCGCAACCTGTGGACCCGCGTTCATGCGACAAGTACATCGAGCGGGTGGAATGGACCGACAACTACCAAGAGCCGGTGTTGGGCACCATCAGTTCGCTGGTGGTGACGCCCACCGATTGCGCGCGCAAGGCTGGGGTCGGCAAGACCGATGCGGTGTATGCGGAGCTGGCGAACCTGGCGGCCAATGACCCCAATCGGGAGTGGAACTTCGACCGCATGGGCGGCAGCATGCGCCGCCAATTGGCTTGCCACCTGGACTCACCGGACATTGCGCTGAACAAGCCGACCTGGAGCCTGGAGCCCCGCCGGCCCTATGTGGCCCATGACGTCATCATGAAGTTGGAGGGGGACGCTAAGTGCAACCCGAACGGGAAGAACACTTAGCGGTGCAGTACCGTCGCCGCCCGCTCGGGGGCGGCGACGGCTTGGCTCAGGCCAGCGCGGTGTCGGCCGGTGAAACGATGCTGGTCTTGCCGCCTCGGGATTTACCCGAGCTCAGGTACTCGGCAATCGATTCCTGGGTCACTTCGCCGAGGAACACGCGTTCGGCGTCCATCACCGGCAACCATGAACGGTTGAACTCGTACATGCGCGACAACAGGATGCGCAGGTGTTCGTCGAACGCGGCGGTGGCGTTGAATTCGCGCAGGTATTGGGCGCAGGTGCCGGCCTGGCGGTGCAGGTCGCGCCGGCGCACGTAGCCCAGGGCCTTGTTGTCGGCGCAGGTCACCACCACGTAGCGGCGGTCGTGTTCGTCCATCAATTCCAGGGCATCGGCCACGCTGGTGTCGGGGCTCACGGACGGCGCGTTGTCGGCGGCGTCTTCGGCCTTGACCAGCAGCAGGCGCTTGAGGGTGCTGTCCTGGCCGACGAAGTTGCTGACGAATTCGTCCGCCGGGTGGGCGAGCAGGGTGTCCGGGTGGTCGATCTGGATCAGCTTGCCGCCACGGAAGATGGCGATCTTGTCGCCCAGCTTGATGGCTTCGTCGATGTCGTGGCTGACCATGATGACGGTCTTGCCCAGGGCGCGCTGCATCTCGAAGAACTCGTTCTGGATCATCTCGCGGTTGATCGGGTCGACCGCGCCGAAAGGTTCGTCCATCAACAGCAGCGGGGCGTCGGCCGCCAGGGCGCGGATCACGCCGATGCGCTGTTGCTGCCCGCCCGACAACTCGCGTGGGTAGCGGTGCAGGTACTGCTTGGGGTCGAGCTTAATCATGCTCATCAACTCGCGGGCGCGGTCGCGGCATTTTTGTGGGTCCCAGCCCAAGAGCTTGGGCACGACCACGATGTTTTCCTCGATGGTCATGTTGGGGAACAGGCCGATCTGCTGGATCACATAACCGATGCTGCGGCGCAGGGTCACGGCGTCAAGGCCGGTGGTGTCTTCGCCATTAATCAGGATCTTGCCCGAGGTGGGCGTAATCAGGCGGTTAATCATTTTCAGCGTGGTGCTTTTGCCGCAACCCGAGGGGCCGAGGAACACGCAGATTTCGCCTTCGTTGACGGTCAGGCTGACGTCGTTGACAGCGGTCACGGTCTTGCCGTTGCTTTGAAAAGTCTTGGTCAGGTTCTGGAGTTCGATCATTTGAGCAATCCTTTTGGAGTCAGCGAGCGTTGCAGCCATTGCAAAAGCAGGTCGGCGAAGATGGCCAGGAGGCTGACCAACAAGGCGCCGACGATCAGCATCGACATGTCGCTGCGGCTGATGGAAGCGAGAATCAGGACACCGAGGCCACCGGCGCCGATGGTGGCGGCGATGGTCATCACGCCGATGTTCATCACCACGGCGGTACGTACCCCGGCGAGGATCACCGGCACGGCGATGGGCAACTCGACCATGCGCAGGCGCTGGCTGAAGGTCATGCCGATGCCGCGGGCGGCTTCGCGGATGCCCGGTTCCACGCCTGTAAGGGCCAGGTAGGTGTTACGCATGATTGGCAGCAGCGAGTACAAAAACACCGCAGTGATCGCCGGCATCGGGCCCAGGCCCTGGCCGAACTTGGAGTAGAACGGCAGCAGCAGGCCGAACAGGGCGATGGACGGCACGGTGAGCAGCACCGTAGCGCTGGCCTGTAGCGGCCCGGCCAGTGACGGATAGCGGGTCATGATGACGCCCAGAGGCACGCCGACCAGGATTGCCAGGGTCACGGCGACCCCGACCAGGGTGATGTGCTGCCAGGTCAGGTGCAGGACCTGCGGCCAGTCCAGGTGGGAAAAGGCGTTGAGAAATTCCATGGCTTTTCCTCCTTAGTTGATCGGGTGCTGGCGCAGGAAATCTGCGGCAACGGCCGATGGGCTTTCGTGGTCGACGTCCACGCGAGCGTTGAGCTGGCGCATGGTTTCGTCATCGAACAACGCGGCCAGGGGCTTGAGTTGTTCGGCCAGTTGCGGCTGGGCATCGAGGTATTGCTGGCGCACCACGGGGGCGGCGGTGTAGTCGGGGAAGTAATGCAGGTCGTCTTCCAGCAGCTTCAACTTGAAGGCGTTGAGGCGCCCGTCGGTGGTGTAGACCAGCCCACCGAATACCTGGCCGTTGCGCAGCGCGGTGTAGACCAGCCCCGCGTCCATTTGCCGGGTGTTCTTGCGGGTCAGGTTCATCTGGTACAGCTCGACCATGCCGGCCATGCCGTCGGAGCGGTGGGTGAACTCGGTGTCCAGGGCGATGAGGCGGTTTTCCCGGGTGTTCTCGGCCAGGGCGCGGGTCAGGTCGCTGATGGTGTTGATGTGCGGGTATTGCTCGGCGACCTCTTGCGGCAGCGCCAGGGCGTAGGTGTTGCTGAACTTGGACGGCGCGAGCCAGACCAAACCCTGTTTGGCATCCAGGGCCTTGACCCGGGCGTAGGCCTGTTCGCGGCCGAGTTTTTCGGTGACGTGGTTGTAGGCCACCAGGGAGACGCCGGTGTATTCCCAGATCAGGTCCAGTTGCCCGCTTTCTTGGGCACTGCGCGCCAGGCTGCTGCCCAGCCCGCCGGTGACGCGGGTGTCGTAGCCCAGGGTGCGCAGGTATTGGGAGGTGATTTCGGCCAGCAGGGTCTGTTCGGTGAACACCCGCGCGCCGATGCGGATCACCGGTTTTTCGGCGGCTTGGGCAACGCCGGCCAACAGCAGGACGCAGCCCAGTATCAAACTTAGCTTTTTCATAGGTTTTCCTTTGCCGAGGCTTAAGACGGTCGCAGACCGCGTTCCAGCCAGAGGCGGCTGGCCAGGGTCACCAGGCCATCGAGCAGCAAGGCCAACAGGGCGGTGCACGCCGCGCCCAGGAGCAATTGCGGCTGATTGTTCAGGGCAATGCCGGGGAAAATCAGGCTGCCCAGGCTGTTGGCACCGATCAGGAATGCCAGGGGCGCGGTGCCGACGTTGATCGCCAGGGCCACCCGCACGCCACCGATGATGATCGGCACGGCGTTGGGCAATTCCACCCGCCACAGCACCTGGCGCGGGGTCATGCCGATGCCGACCGCGGCTTCCTTGAGGGAGCCCTGGACGTTTTTCAGGCCTTCGTAGGTGTTGCGCACAATGGGCAGCAAGGAGGCGAGGAACAGCGCGAAGATCGCGGGGCCGCTGCCGATGCCCAGGATACCCAGGGCGATGGCCAGTACGGCGAGGGGCGGGACGGTGTTGCCGATGTTGAAGATCTGCATGAAGCGTTCTGCGCGCCCGACCATGGTCGGCCGGCTGAGCAGGATACCGGCGGGAATGCCCACGAGCAGGGCGGCGAGCATGGAGACGAGGACAAGCACCAAATGAGCTTGCAGGTAGAACAACAAATCGTCGCGGTAATGGTCGATCGTATCGACGCCGATCCAGTGGATCAGCAGGGCCAGGAGGGCGATGACCGCCGCACCTCCTATTAGCCCTTTGCCATAGCGAATAGCCACAGGCGGACTCCTTTATTTCAGTCGGCGAGCGCAGCCCCGTGTGGCATGCCATTCCTGGCTGCCGGGTAATGCGTTCGCGAAGAGCAGTTCGCCAATGCCGGCAAAACGGCATGAGGTCGAACCATGAGCGCAGCCTCGTCAGGCTAACTTGCTGATTTTTCAGCCCCTGATCGAAACGAGTAGCAGGGGAGTGGACGTCTCTACCTTTTAAAAGGTTCCACACTTGGCAGCATTTAGCCACCTCTGTGACATCACCGCTGGGCCCGACGGTGGTCGGCCGAGTGCGCTTTAGGCTATACTCGCCGCCCTTTTTTGAATCACCTGCCAGGCGATTTCCCATGACCAAACAGGCCGCCGAAGTCGCGAAACGCCGCACTTTCGCCATTATTTCCCACCCGGATGCGGGTAAAACCACCATCACCGAGAAGCTCTTGCTGATGGGCAAGGCGATTGCCGTTGCTGGTACGGTCAAATCCCGTAAATCCGACCGCCATGCCACCTCCGACTGGATGGAAATGGAAAAACAACGGGGTATCTCCATTACCACGTCGGTCATGCAGTTCCCGTATCGCGACCACATGGTCAACCTGCTCGACACCCCGGGCCACGAAGACTTCTCCGAAGACACCTACCGCACCCTGACGGCGGTGGACTCGGCGCTGATGGTGCTCGACGGCGGTAAGGGCGTAGAGCCACGGACCATTGCGCTGATGGACGTGTGCCGCCTGCGCGACACGCCCATCGTCAGCTTCATCAACAAACTCGACCGTGATATCCGCGACCCCATCGAATTGCTCGATGAGATCGAAGCGGTACTCAAGATCAAGGCCGCGCCCATCACCTGGCCGATTGGCTGCTACCGCGACTTCAAGGGTGTGTACCACCTGGCGGACGACTACATCATCGTCTACACCGCCGGCCACGGGCATGAGCGCACCGAAGTGAAAATCATCGAGAAGCTCGATTCCGATGAAGCCCGCGCCCACTTGGGTGACGAGTACGAGCGCTTCACCGAGCAACTGGAACTGGTGCAGGGCGCCTGCCACACGTTCAACCAGCAGGAGTTCATGGACGGCCAACTGACCCCGGTGTTCTTCGGCACGGCCCTGGGCAACTTCGGGGTCGACCATGTGCTCGATGCCGTGGTCGATTGGGCGCCCAAGCCGCTGGCGCGGGTGGCCAACGAGCGCACCGTGGAGCCGGTGGAAGAAAAGTTCAGCGGTTTCGTGTTCAAGATCCAGGCGAACATGGACCCCAAGCACCGCGACCGCATCGCGTTCATGCGCATCTGCTCGGGCAAGTACGAAAAAGGCATGAAGATGCGCCATGTGCGCACCGGCAAGGATGTGCGCATTGGCGACGCCTTGACCTTTTTCTCCTCCGAGCGCGAGCAACTGGAAGAGGCCTTTGCCGGCGACATCATCGGCTTGCACAACCACGGCACCATCCAGATCGGCGACACCTTCACCGAAGGCGAATCCCTGAGCTTCACCGGCATCCCGCACTTCGCCCCGGAGCTGTTCCGCCGCGTGCGCCTCAAGGACCCGCTCAAGTCCAAGCAATTGCGCCAGGGCTTGCAGCAACTGGCCGAAGAGGGCGCGACCCAGGTGTTCTTCCCTACGCGCAGCAACGACATCATCCTCGGCGCCGTCGGTGTGCTGCAGTTCGATGTGGTCGCCAGCCGCTTGAAAGAGGAATACAAGGTCGAATGCGCCTACGAGCCGATTACCGTGTGGTCGGCGCGCTGGATCGATTGCAGCGATAAGAAGAAGCTCGAAGAGTTCAGCGTCAAGGCTGTGGAAAACCTCGCCATCGACGGCGGCGGCCACCTCACCTACCTGGCCCCGACCCGGGTCAACCTGGCGCTGATGGAAGAGCGCTGGCCGGACGTGAAATTCCGCGCTACCCGCGAGCACCACTAAGCAGCTTTTGTGAGAGACGCTTTTTGTGGGCGCTTGGTCCGGGCGGCGATCCGACGCTGGTGAGCCAGTGGCTGGATCGGCTGGCTTCATCGCGAGCAGGCTCGCTCCCACAGGGCCAGCGCATGCCATAAGCAAAAAACCCCGCCTCAGGTTCTGAGGCGGGGGTTTTTGTTTGTGGGCGGTGTACTAGGCCACGAACTGCTCGGCGTAATGGCAGGCGACCTGGCGGTTATCCAGGGTGCGTAGGGCCGGTTCGTCCTGGCTGCACAGCGGCGTCGCATACGGGCAGCGCTTGTGGAAGGCGCAGCCGGGCGGTGGGTTGAGGGGGTTGGGCAACTCGCCGACGATTTTGATCTTGGGTTTGTTCGGGTCCGGGTGAATGGTGGGCGTGGCCGATAGCAGCGCTTGGGTGTAGGGGTGCAGCGGCCGTGCGTAGATGGCCTCTTTGGGGCCGAATTCCACCGGCCGGCCGAGGTACATCACCATCACGTCATCGGCCACGTGCTGCACCACCGCCAGGTTGTGGGAGATGAACACGTAGGCGGTGTTGAATTGCTGTTGCAAGTCCATGAACAGGTTCAGCACCTGGGCCTGGATCGACACGTCCAGCGCCGAGGTCGGCTCGTCCGCCACCAGCACTTTGGGTTGCAGCATCATCGCCCGCGCCAGGGCGATGCGTTGGCGCTGGCCGCCGGAAAACATGTGCGGGTAGCGCTGGTAATGCTCGGGGCGCAGGCCTACTTGCTTCATCATCGCCTGGACTTTTTCACGGCGTTCGGCGGCCGAGAGCCGGGTGTTGATGAGCAGCGGTTCGGCCAGTTGATCGCCGATTTTCTGCCGGGGGTTGAGCGAGGCGTAAGGGCTCTGGAACACCATCTGCACGTCTTTGCGCAGTTGCTTGCGCTGGGCCTTGTCGGCGCCGGTGACTTCCTGGCCGGCGATTTTCAGTGAGCCGGAGGATGGCTCCTCGATCAAGGTCAGGGCCCGGGCCAGGGTGGATTTGCCGCAGCCCGACTCGCCGACCACGGCCAAGGTTTTGCCGGCCTCCAGTTCAAAGGACACGCCGTTGAGGGCGCGTACCAGGGCGGTGCCCTTGAACAGGCCCCGGGAGACTTCGTAGTGACGGGTCAGGTCGCGGGCGGTAAGAACGACGGCCATTACGCCACCTCCTGGTTCAAGGGGTAGAAGCAGCGGGCGAGGCTGTTGGTTTTCGGGTCAAGGCCGGGGCGTTGCTGGCGGCAGGTGTCTTGCACGTAGGGGCAGCGCGGTGACAAGAGGCAACCTTGCGGGCGGTCGTAGCGCCCGGGGACGATCCCCGGCAGCGTGGCCAGGCGCGAGGCGCCCATGCTGTGTTCCGGGATCGCCGCCAACAGGGCTTCGCTGTAGGGGTGCGCGGGCACGTCGAACAGCCCTGGCACCTGGCCCACTTCCACCGCTTGCCCGGCGTACATCACGCACACACGCTGGGCGGTCTCGGCAACGACGGCCAGGTCGTGGGTAATCAACACCAGGCCCATGTTCTGTTCTTTTTGCAGGGCCAGCAGCAGCTCCATGATTTGCGCCTGGATGGTCACGTCCAGGGCGGTGGTGGGTTCGTCGGCGATCAGCAGCTTGGGTTCGCCGGCAATCGCCATGGCGATGGCCACCCGCTGGCTCATGCCGCCGGAGAGTTGGTGCGGGTAGGCGTCCATGCGGTTGGCGGCGCCGGGGATCTCGACTTTTTCCAGCAGCTCGATGGCCCGTTGGCGTGCCTGCCGGCCGGACATCTTCAGGTGCAGGCGCAGCACTTCTTCGATCTGGAAACCCACGGTGTAGCTGGGGTTGAGGGCGGTCATGGGGTCTTGGAAGACCATGGCCAGGTCTTTGCCGACGATTTGCCGGCGCTGGCGCTTGCTCAACTTGAGCATGTCCTTGCCGTCGAAGGTCAGGGCGTCGGCGGTGACGATGCCGGGGGCGTCGATCAGGCCCATCAGCGCCATCATGGTCACGGATTTACCCGAACCCGATTCGCCGACGATGGCCAGCACTTCGCCTTTATCGACTTGAAGGTCGAGGCCATCGACCACGGGTACGGCCTGTTTGTCGCCGAAGCGCACATTGAGGTTCTTGATTGCGAGCAGTGACATGGGCATCTCCTCAGGCGGCGTTCTTGAGTTTCGGGTCCAGCGCATCGCGCAGGCCGTCGCCCATCAGGTTGATTGCCAGCACGCTGAGCAAAATGGTCAGGCCCGGCAGGCTTACCACCCACCAGGCGCGTTCGATGTAGTCGCGGGCCGAGGCCAGCATGGTGCCCCACTCCGGGGTGGGCGGTTGTACGCCAAGGCCCAGGAAGCCCAAGGCCGCAGCGTCGAGGATGGCCGAGGAAAAGCTCAGGGTGGCCTGCACGATCAGCGGCGCCATGCAGTTGGGCAGCACGGTGATGAACATCAGGCGCGGCAGGCCGGCCCCGGCGAGGCGGGCGGCGGTGACGTAGTCGCGGTTCAGCTCGCCCATCACCGCCGCGCGGGTCAGGCGCACATAGGAAGGTAGCGAGACGATGGCGATGGCGATCACGGTGTTAATCAGGCCAGGGCCGAGGATGGCGACGATCGCCACGGCCAGCAGCAGGGACGGCAGGGCCAGCATGATGTCCATCAGGCGCATGATGCTGGGGCCGAGCAGGCGCGGGAAGAACCCGGCGAACAGCCCGAGCAGGATACCCGGGATCATCGACATCACCACCGACGACAAGCCGATCAGCAGCGACAGGCGCGAACCCTGGATCAAGCGCGACAGCAGGTCGCGGCCCAGCTCATCGGTGCCCAGCAGGAACTGCATCTGCCCGCCCTCCAGCCATGCCGGCGGGGTGAGCAGGAATTCGCGGTACTGCTCGCTGGGGTCATGGGGCGCGACCCAGGGTGCGAACAGTGCGCAGAACACCACCAGGAGCATGAACAGCAGGCCGGCGACGGCGCCTTTGTTTTTGGCGAAGGCTTGCCAGAATTCCTTGTACACGGAGGGGTACAGCAGGCTTTGGTCCACAGCGACCGGGGGAGTTTGTAGGGTCATGGATAGGCTCTCAGCGCTGGTGACGGATGCGTGGGTTGGCAAAACCGTAGAGGATGTCCACTACGAAGTTGACGAGGATCACCAGGCAGGCGATCAGCAGGATGCCGTTTTGCACCACGGGGTAGTCCCGGGCACCGATGGCTTCGATCAGCCATTTACCGATGCCCGGCCAGGAGAAAATGGTTTCGGTCAGCACCGCGCCGGCCAGCAGGGTGCCCACTTGCAGGCCGAACACCGTGAGCACCGGGATCAGCGCGTTGCGCAGGCCATGGACGAACACCACGCGCGCCGGCGACAGGCCCTTGGCGCGGGCGGTGCGGATGTAGTCTTCGCGCAGCACTTCAAGCATCGAGGAACGGGTCATGCGCGCGATCACCGCCAGCGGGATGGTGCCCAGCACGATGGCGGGCAGGATCAGGTGGTGCAGCGCATCGAAAAAGGCGTCGGTGTCGTCGGCCAGCAGGGTGTCGATGAGCATGAAGCCGGTGCGCGGCTCGATGTCGTACAGCAGGTCGATGCGCCCGGACACCGGAGTCCAGCCCAGGCTCACGGAGAAGAACATGATGAGGATCAGGCCCCACCAGAAAATCGGCATGGAATAGCCGGTCAACGAAATGCCCATCACCCCGTGATCGAACAGCGAGCCGCGCTTGAGCGCCGCCACCACGCCGGCCAGCAGGCCGAGGATGCCGGCGAACAACAGGGCGGCCATGGACAGTTCCAGGGTGGCGGGGAACAGCGCGCTGAACTCGGTCCACACGCTTTCGCGGGTGCGCAGCGACTCACCGAGGTCGCCCTGGGCGAGCTTGCCGATGTAGTCCAGGTACTGCGCATACAAGGGCTTGTTCAGACCCAGGCGCTCCATGGCCTGGGCGTGCATTTCGGGGTCTACCCGGCGTTCGCCCATCATCACTTCGACGGGGTCGCCCGGGATCATGCGGATCAGGGCGAAGGTCAGCAACGTGATGCCGAAGAAGGTGGGAATCAACAGTCCCAATCGGCGGGCAATAAAACTAAACATCGTGTGGTGTTCCTCATCGGCCGGTTCGGCTACCCGGCATCGTTCAGGTCACGATGCCGGGGGCTTTTTTCTACTTCACCTGGGTGGTGGCGAAGTTGTTCGTGGTCAAGGGACTGATGTGGTAGCCCTCGACGTTCTTGCGCATGGCCGTGAACATTGTGGTGTGCGCCATGCTGATCCATGGCTGGTCCTGGTGATAGATCACCTGGGCCTGTTCATAGAGCGCTGCTCGGGCGCCGGGGTCGGTTTCTTCCCGAGCCTGGTCCAGCAACGCCTGGAACTTGTCGTTACACCAGCGGGCGTAGTTTTCGCCGTTCTTGGCTGCTTCGCAACTGAGCATAGGCGTCAGGAAATTATCCGGGTCGCCGTTATCGCCCGCCCAACCAGCAGACACCATATCGTGTTCGCCGTTCTTGGCCCGCTTGAGCATCTCGCCCCACTCCATGACGCGGATGTCGAGCTTGATCCCAACCTTGGCCAGGTCGGCCTGCATCATCTGCGCGCCGAGCATTGGGTTGGGGTTGGTGGGGCCGCCGCCGTTGCGGGTGAACAGGGTCAGTACGGTGCCGTCGGGCACCCCGGCCTCCTTGAGCAGGGCGCGGGCCTTGGCCGGGTCGTGGGGCGGGTTTTGGATGGCGTGGTTGTAGCCCAGCAGCGTCGGCGGGTAGGGGTTGACGCCCACCAGTGCATTGCCCGGGCCGAACAGCGCGTTGACATAGGCCTGTTTGTCGAAGGCCATATCGATGGCCTTGCGCACGCGCACGTCATTCAAGTAGGGGCGGGTGGTGTTCATGCCGATGTAGGCGGTGGTCATCGCTGCCAGTTCGGCGAGCTTCAGGTTCGGGTCGGCCTTGATCGCCGGCACGTTGTCAGGCTTGGGGTACAGCGCCACCTGGCATTCGTTGGCCTTGAGCTTTTGCTGGCGCACGTTGCTGTCTACCGTCACGGCGAGGATCAGCGGATCGGCGGGCGGCTTGCCGCGAAAATACTCGGGGTTGGCCTTGAAGCGTACCTGGGCGTCCTTGTCGTAGCGCTGGAAGATGAAGGGGCCGGTGCCGATGGGCTTGCTGTTGAGGTCGCCGGCCTTGTTGGCCTCGAGCAACTGGTCGGCGTACTCGGCCGAGTAGATCGAGGAAAACGCCATGGCGATGTTGGCTAAAAACGGTGCTTCGCGGCGGGTCAGGTTGAACACCACGGTGTGCTCGTCGATTTTCTCGACGCTCTTGAGCAGGTCCTTGAAGCCCATGCTCTCGAAATATGGGAACCCGGTGGTGGATTTGGCGTGCCACGTGTGTTTGGGGTCAAGCTGGCGCTGGAAGCTCCAGAGCACGTCGTCGGCGTTCAACTCGCGGCTGGGCTTGAAGTAGCCGGTGGTGTGGAACTTCACGCCTTTGCGCAGGTGGAAGGTGTAGCTCAGGCCGTCCGGGCTGATGTCCCAGGATTCGGCCAGGGCCGGGCGGACCTCCACGGTGCCGGGCTTGAAGTCCACCAGGCGATTGAACAGGGTCTCGGCCACTGCATCGGCGGTGACGGCGGTGGTGTACTGCACCATGTCGAAGCCTTCCGGGGCGGCCTCGGTGCATACCACCAGCGGCTTGGCCCAGGCGCTGGTCGTGATGCTCAGCAGGGCGGCCGCAATGGCTGCTCTTATAGGGATGGGGTTCATCGGTGATCCTCTCGATCAATGGAACCAGGGTAGCCTGCTGGGCGGATTCAGCCTGAAACCGCCCGGCAATCGGTGCCTTAGAGAATGTTGAAGGGAATGGTGGTGACCAGGCGGAATTCGTTCAGGTTGCCGTCCGATTGCTGTTTGCTGGCGCGGTGGGTGACGTAGGTGGCACGGATGGCAGTGTCCTTGAGCGGGCCGTCCTGGATCGCATAAGAGGCGCCGACGCCGTACTCATAGTGGGTTTCGCCATCCTGATTGTTCACCTTGTAGGCGGTGCCTTTGTAGTGAGTGCCATCGATGCCCCAGCCGCGGGCCTGGTAGAGGTTGAGCTTGAGCCCCGGCACGCCGTATTCGGCCATGTTCAGGCCGTAGGCGACCTGGAAGGATTTCTCGTTGGGGCCGTTGAAGTCGGAGGTCAGGGAGTTGGCCAGGTAGATGCCGTTGGTTTCGTGCAGGTAGTCGAAGTACTCGTTGCCGTTCACTTGCTGGTAGGAGAACGTCAGGCTGTGGGCCTGGTGGGCCAGGCCCAGGGACAGGGAATAGGTGTCGTTGTCGATGTCCCCCATTTTCTTGTTGCCGGTGTCGACGGTCTTGTAATAGTTCAGCCCGGTGGTCAGGCCCAGCACTGCGCTGTCCCCCAGTTTGTGGGTGGCGCCGAAGTAGTACTGGTTCCAGAAGTCTTCGACTTTGGAGGCGTAGAGGCTGGTCTTCAGGCTTTCCATGGGCTGGTAGTTCAGGCCCGCGACGCTGACTTTGTCGGTTTCCACCGCCGCGCTGGCGGTGTACTCGCTGCGGAATTTGCTCAGGCTCTGCTCGGTACGCGGGGACACGCGGTCGAAGACGCCGGCGTCGAAGCTCAGGTTGTTGAACGGCGCGCTGTTGAGGCTCACGCCTTGGAAGCTCGACGGCAGGGCGCGGTTGCCGATGACGTCGACGATGGGCGTGCTGACATTCTGCCGGCCAGCGGTCAGGGTCGTGTTGCCCACGCGGAACTTGACGTTGGCCAGGCCCAGCTTGCTCCACTGCTCCACCGCGTCGCCGTTGGAATCCGCCAATGTGCGGTTGCCGCCGCCGACGATGTGTTTGCGCTCGCGGTCCAGCGCCACCACGTTGTAGGCCGCCACTTCGGTGCTGACACCGACCGTGCCTTGGGTGAAACCTGAGCTGTAGTTGAGGATGGTGCCTTGTAGCCAGTTGATCCGGCGTGGCGTGGTGCGTTCCTGGCCGTGTCGTTCATAGGTGAAGGTCGCGCCGCGGCGTAGCAGTTCGTTGGAATACCAGTTGCGGGTCTGGCCGCTCAGGCTCTGGCCGTCGACGAAGCCCTTGGCCTCATCCTGGGCGTTGCTGCTGTTGAGTTGGGTGGGGATGAACGCCTGGCTGACGCTTTCGGCGTGGGCGCTGGCGGTGATGCTGGCGATGGCCAGGGCGAGTATCGCGGTATTGCTCGGTTTCATGGGTAAAACTCCTTTCTTTCTTTTTTTGTAATGCCGGTCTTTTTTGGGCGACGCGGCTATTGGGGTGGCACTGTTGCAAGGCAGCGCAAACGCCGGTGGGCTGCTCTTTCACCGAATTCGGGCAGCACGTTTGCGCGAGGGCGGGAAAACCCGCCCTCTTGGTTCGGTGAAAGATTTAAGGGGTGACGCTGACGCCGGAGAAAACGTTGCGCCCGAACGGGCTGACGAGGAACCCTTGGACCTTGGTGCTCAGCGGCTGGTTGACCGTGGAGTGGGCGATGGGGGTGATCGGCACCTGCTGCTTGAGCAGTTGCTGGGCCTGTTTGTAGAGCACGGTGCGTTGTTCGCGGTCGGTGACGAGCTTGGCTTGCTTGACCAACTTGTCGTACTCGGCGTCGCACCACATGGAGTAGTTATTGCCGCCAATGGCGTCGCAGCTATAGAGGGTGCCGAGCCAGTTGTCCGGGTCGCCGTTGTCGCCGGTCCAGCCGATCAGGCTGATGTCGTGTTCGCCATTCTTGGTGCGCTTGACGTACTCGCCCCACTCATAGCTGACGATCTTGACCTTGAGCCCGATCTTGCCCCAATCGCTTTGCAGCATCTCGGCCATCAGCTTGGCGTTGGGGTTGTAGGGCCGTTGCACGGGCATGGCCCAGAGGGTGATTTCGGTGCCTTCCTTGACCCCGGCGGCCTTGAGCAGGGCCTTGGCTTTTTCCGGGTCGAAGGCGGCGTCCTTGACGGTGTCGTCGTAGGACCACTGGGTGGGCGGCATGGCGTTGCTCGCCAGTTGCCCGGCGCTCTGGTACACGGCGTTGAGAATCCCCTGCTTGTTCACCGCCATGTCCAGGGCCTGGCGTACCTGGAGTTGGTCGAAGGGTTTGTGGCGCACGTTGTAGGCGATGTAGCCGAGGTTGAAACCGGGTTTGGTCAGCACCTGCAGCTTGGGGTCGGCCTTGAGGGCGTCGATGTCGGCCGGGCGCGGGTGCAGGGTGACATGGCATTCGCCGGCCTTGAGTTTTTGCACGCGCACCGAGGCGTCGGTGTTGATGGCGAAGATCAACTGGTCGAGCTTGACCCGGGCCGGGTCCCAGTACTGTTTGTTGCCCACGTAGCGGATCTGCGAATCCTTCTGGTAACGCTGGAACACGAAGGGCCCGGTGCCGACGGGTTTCTGGTTGATCTCGCTGGGCTTGCCGGCCTTGAGCAGTTGTTCGGCGTATTCGGCGGAGAGAATCGAGGCGAAGCTCATGGCGATGTTCTGCACGAACGCGGCGTCGACCGAGTTGAGGGTCATCACCACGGTCAGCGGCCCGGTTTTTTCTACGCGGGCGATGTTCTTGTTCAGGCTCATGCCGTTGAAATACGGGAACTCGGTGGGGTAGGCCTTGCGGAAGGGGTGGTCGGGATCGAGCATGCGGTTGAAGGTGAACAGTACGTCGTCGGCGTTGAACTCGCGGCTAGGAGTGAAGTATTTGGTCGTGTGAAATTTGACGCCTTCACGTAGGTGGAAGGTATAGATCAGGCCGTCGTCGGAAATATCCCATTGTGTTGCCAGGCCAGGTACGACGCTGGTGGCGCCTTTTTCAAATTCCACGAGGCGGTTGTACAGCGGCTCGGCGGCGTCGTTGTCGGTGGAGGCGGTGTATTGCGCGGTATCGAAGCCGGCCGGGCTGCCTTCGGAACAGAACACCAGGCTCTTGCCGGCGGCTTGGCTGGCCCCAGCCCCAGCCAGTAAGCCGGTGCCCAGGAGTACGGATAACAGCAAGGAATGACGCATGACGGTCCCTCTTGTTTTTTTATGTAGTGAGCAATGTTCCGGCGCCCCTGTGGGGGAAGACGGACATTGCTGCTCCCGAATCAACGCGTACGGCAGGTCCCGGGCCAACAGCACACGATTGCCGTGCGACGACGGTAGGAGCCGAAGACAGAACCGTAAATGCGAATAGGCCTGAAAGTCGTGTAGGAAAAGGCGACTCGCCTTGGAATGCCGCAGTAGTTCGCAAGCGATGCGGACGTAAGTAAATTCCTGGCGGCGAGGCGGGAAAAACCACGGCGGTGTCAGGGACGCCGCCGTGGCCGGGCCTTATTTGCTGACGCTGACGCCGTAGAAGGAGTTCAGGCCAAATGGGCTGATCTTGAAGTCCTGCACGGTGGTGCGCATGGGTTGGTACACCGTCGAGTTGGCGATCGGCGTATAGGGGACTGCATCTTTGAGCAGGTGTTGCGCCTGCTTGTACAGCTCGGTGCGCTTGGCGACGTCCGATGTGGCCTTGGCCTGTTTGATGATGGCGTCGTAGGGTTTGTCGCACCACTTGGAGAAGTTGTTGCCGCCCAGGGAGTCGCAGCCGAACAGTACGTTGAGCCAGTTGTCCGGGTCACCGTTGTCGCCGCTCCAGCCAATAATCATGGCCTGGTTCTCGCCGCCCTTGGAGCGCTTGATGTACTCGCCCCACTCGTAGCTGACGATGTTGACCTTGAGGCCGATCTTGGCCCAGTCCGATTGCAGCATTTCGGCCATCAGCTTGGCGTTGGGGTTGTACGGACGCTGCACCGGCATGGCCCAAAGGGTGATTTCGGTGCCTTCCTTGATGTCGGCTTTTTTCAGCAGTTCCTTGGCTTTCTCGGGGTTGTAGGGGGCGTCCTGGATGGTGTCGTCATAGGACCACTGGGTGGGGGGCATGGCGTTCTTCGCCAGTTGCCCAGCGCCCTGGTACACCGAGTCGATGATCTGCTGCTTGTTCACCGCCATGTCCATTGCCTGGCGCACTTCGAGTTTGGCCAGCGGGTTGGCGTCGGTACGGCCTTTGAGCACGGGCATCACGTTGTAGGCGATGTAACCCAGGTTGAAACCAGCCTGGTGCGGCATTTTCAGGGCTTTGTCTTCACTCAGGGCCTTGAGGTCGGCGGGGCGCGGGAACAGGGTGATCTGGCATTCGTTTTTCTTGAGCTTCTGGATGCGTACCGAGGGGTCGGTGGTGATGGCGAAGATCAGGTTGTCGATCTTCACGTCTTCAGGTTTCCAGTAGTCCTTGTTGCCGGTGTAGCGGATGTTGGAGTCCTTCTGGTAGCTCTTGAACACGAACGGCCCCGTGCCAATCGGTTTTTGGTTGATCTCACCGGGCTTGCCATCCTTGAGCAGTTGGGCGGCGTATTCGGCGGATTGGACCGAGGCAAAGCTCATGGCCATGTTCTGGATGAACGCGGCATCGACGCTGCCCAAGGTGAATTTGACAGTCAGGTCGTCGATTTTCTCGATGTTCTTGATATTGGTGTTCATCCCCATGTCTGTGAAGTACGGGAACTCGGTGGGGTAGGCTTTGCGGAACGGCATGTCCTTGTCGATCATGCGGTTGAAGGTAAACAGCACATCGTCGGCGTTGAAAGTGCGGGTCGGCTTGAAGTAGGGCGTGGTGTGGAACTTGACGCCTTCGCGCAGGTGGAAGGTGTAGCTCAGGCCGTCTTCGGAGATGTCCCAGCGGGTGGCCAGGCCGGGCACCACCGCGGTGCCGCCGCGCTCGAACTGGCTCAAGCGGTTGAACATGGTCTCGGCCGTGGCGTCGAAGTCGGTTCCGGTGGTGTATTGGCCCGGGTCGAAGCCAGCGGGGCTGCCTTCGGAACAGAACACCAAATTGGTGGCTGCCTGGGCAAAAGGAGCGCTGGCAAGCAGGCTTGCGCCAACGAGGAACGGAATGACGGCGTGTTTAAGCATGGTGGCCTCATGATTTGTTGTCATTTTTTAAGAGAGGGCGACCTCGTGAGTCGGCCTGCCGATACTTAAGCAGGCGCCATGCCTAACACAAGATGCTCAGGGCAACCGAGGCTTAAACAGTGGTACGAACGTACCTTAATGTCGCATTGCTATAAGTTTTGCCGCGTTTTGGCCATTTTCAGGGCTGTTGGGCCTGTAGACAGTGGTGCGCGAGTGTGCCTTCGAGGTGTCTGGCGCGCGGGTTTGGTGCAGGATTTGGGTTGCCTCAGGGGCTGTCTTTGATCGGCGCCGGGCTACGCTGGATGCGTTTCCCGATCGCCAGTCCCGCAGGGTTTGGCTGCCTGGCCAGCGGCCACAACTGGGCCATGTCCAGGGCTGCGAAGGCTATTTCCCGTGGCCGGCCTGCGAGTTTTTCGAGGATGTGCCGTGCGGCGCTGTCGGCGGGCAAGTCCAGCGGCAAGGGGAAAGCGTTGGGCGGGGATGGCACGGTATCGACAAACCCGGGGCCGACCAAGGTGACATCGATGCCCTCGGGTGCCCATTCGGCTTCCAGCGAATCGAACAGGTAGCGCATCCCGGCCCGAGTTGCGCCGCAGGCTTCGGTGCGCGGTAGCGCCAGGTAGGTGACGGTGCTGGCGATGCCCACCAGGTGTGGTGAGGTACCGGCGCGTAGCAACGGCAGCGCGACTTCGACGCAATAGCTGCTGGCCAGCAGGTTGGTGCGCACCACGTGCTCGATGATCGTAGTGTCGAATTGGCGGGCGTCCACGTACTCGCAGGTGCCGGCGTTGAGGATCACCGTGTCCAGCGCGCCCCAGGCCTGGGCGATGCGCTCGCCGATCTGGCGCACGTCCTGGCTGCGGGTCAGGTCCCCGGGCAATAGCAGCGCCCGGTCGGGGTAGCGTGCGGCGAGTGCCCGCAGCGGCTCGACACTGCGCGCGCTCAACGCCACCCGCGCTCCGCTGCTCAGCAGCGCTTGCGCCAGGGCGGCGCCGAGGCCACTGCTGGCGCCGGTCAGCCAAATACGACGTGCACTCATCCAACTCTCCTCTCCGGTCAGGCGTGGGCCCGGCCGGTACTGGCAGGTGATTTCAGGGCCGGGCCCCGAGGTATTCATTCATCTTCGAAGGCGACAGCTTGGCGCGAGGGCAGGTTTCTGAACGCCGCCAGCGCGCGCTCCCGGGATTGGCTCAGGTTGACGATGGGTTGTGGATAACCGGCCACGCCAAACAACCCGCCCAGGGCCGCCGGGTTGTGCAGCTGTTTTTTATCCAGGCCCGCCAGTTCCGGCAGCCAGTGTTGGGTGAACAGGCCCTGGCTGTCGAATTTTTCTGACTGGCTCAAGGGGTTGAAGATGCGAAAGTACGGCGCCGAATCGGTGCCCGTGGACGAACTCCACTGCCAGCCGCCGTTGTTGGCCGCCAAGTCGCCGTCGATCAGGTGGCGCATGAAAAAGCGCTCGCCCTCGCGCCAGTCGATCAGCAGGTTTTTGGTCAGGAACATCGCTACCACCATGCGCAGGCGATTGTGCATCCAACCGGTGTGCAGCAATTGGCGCATGGCGGCGTCGATGATCGGCAACCCGGTGCGCGCCTCCTGCCACGCCGCCAGGTCTTCGGGCGCGTGGCGCCAGGCCAGGGCCTCGGTCTCCGGGCGAAAGGCGCGGTGGCGCGACACACGGGGGTAACCCACCAGAATGTGTTTGTAGAACTCGCGCCACAGCAGTTCATTGATCCAGGTAATGGCCCCGACGCTGCCGCTGTCGAACTCGCCGTGGTTGCAGTGCAATGCGGCATGCAGGCATTGGCGCGGCGAAATCACCCCTGCCGCGAGATAGGTCGACAACTGGCTGGTGCCGGGTTTGGCGGGGAAGTCGCGCTCGTCCTTGTAGTAGTCGATCTGCTGCTCGGCGAACTGCGCCAGGCGTCGCCGCGCCTCGTCCTCGCCGGCCGGCCAGAGCGCTTGCAGCGCCGCGTCGGGGGCGGCGAACCCGGGGATGTCGGCGGGCACTGGATCGCTGGCGATAGGCAGCGGCGCTTGGCGCGCAGGCAGCGGGACCAGGGCCGGTAGGGCACGGTGCAAGCGTTCGTAGCAGACCTTGCGGAACTGGCTGAATACCTGGAAGTAGGTGCCGGTTTTGGTCAGCACGCTGCCGGGTTGGAACAGCAACTGGTCGAGGTAAGCGTGAAAACCGATGCCCTGCGCCTGCAAGGCCTGGGCGGCGGCGTTGTCGCGGCGGCTTTCGTGGATGCCATATTCGTCGTTGACGTGCACCGCAACGACGCCCAGCTCCATGCACAGGTTCAGCAGCACCTGGGGCGCATCGTCCCAGTGCGATGCCTTGCGGATCAGCAGGGGAATGTTCAACTCGCCCAGGGCGGCGCTCAGGCTGTGCAAGTTGCGCCGCCAGAAATCTACCTTGCACGGCGCGTCGTCGTGGGCGCGCCATTGCTCGGGGCTTATCAGGTACAGGGCCACGGCGGGGCCGCGTTCGGTGGCGGCGCGTAGGGCGCTGTTGTCGTGCACGCGCAGGTCACTGCGCAGCCAGATCAGTTGCAGGGGCGTGGTCATCAAATCAGCCCCCGGCGTACGAGGAGTTGGTGTGCAGCCAAAGGGTCTTCGGCCAGGGCCGGGCCATCGTCCAGGGCCGTCAGTTCGCTGTGGTGGATGCGCACTGCGGCGCCGGCAATGATCGTTTGGCAGGGCACATTGGCCAGCAGCCTGGGCAACTGGCCCAACGCGAGGGTTTTGCTCGAATACAGCACCAGCGCCCGGGCGTTGAGGTGCTCCACTGCCAGGGCCAGTTCGGCGCCGGCCAGCGGTTCATCGAACACCGCCACTGGGCAATCGGCGCTACTGACCAGCCATGCGGTGAGCCACAGTGCCGGTTCCAGGGGGCGGTCCGACTGATTGACGAGCAATACCGGGGCACCGCGTAACTGGCGGTTGTTGTGGTAAATGCGCGCACCGAACTTGCTGCGCAGCCAGGCGTGGAAGAACACCTGCTCCATGTGGGCGGCAAACTGGCCTTGCCAGCGTATTTCCAGGTCGGCCAGCAACGGCATCAGCAATTGGGTGCACAACGTGCTGGGCGGGTACAGGGCCATGGCTTGGTTGACGAGGTCATCCACCTGGCGCTCGGCCAGTAGGCTGATAGCTTGCACCAGGTTCTGGCGCATCGCGTGCCAGTCGTTTTCGGCCGGTTGATCGAAGGGCTGCGCGGCATCGAGCAACGGCTTGACCTGGCTGACCGCCACGCCCCGGTTGAGCCACGTGAGGATGGTGAGGATGCGCTGTACATGCTCGCTGGAGAACAGGCGATGGCCCTTGGGCGTGCGTTGCGGCACCACCAGGCCATAGCGGCGTTCCCAGGCGCGCAGGGTCACGGCGTTGACCCCGGTGAGCCGGGCCACATCGCGGATCGGCAGCCAGCCTTGGGCCAGGGCTTGCTGGTAGTCGCTGTCGGAGGCGGCCGGCAGAGGAGCGGAGGAATCGGTCATGGGTTAAATCGCATTTCGCAAACTGAGGTTTTCCGGATGGGGTTGCAGGTACACCTGCTGCGCCAGATACGGGTCGGGGTGGTGGCGCAAGTGATGCTTGAGCAGGGTCAGCGGCACCACCAGGGGCACGATGCCTTGGTGGTACTGGCCAATGAGGTGCTGCACTTCACGCTTGTCATCGCGGCTGATGGCTTGCTTGAGGTAACCGCTCAGGTGTTGCAGCACATTGGTGTGGGTGCGACGGGTGGCGCATTGCTTGAGAGCCGCCATCAGCGCGCGGAAATAACGCGGGGCCACAGCGTGCGGGTCGGCTTTGCCCATGCTGCCCAGCAGCTTGCCCAGCGTTTTGTACTGCTCCGGGTTGTGGGCCATGAGCTGGTATTTGTAGCGCGCGTGGAATTCGGTCAGGGCGCGGCGGCTCAGGCCTTGTGCGCACAGTTGCTGCCACGCGGCGTAGGCGAACACCCGGGTGAGGAAGTTTTCCCGCAGCACCGGGTCGTTGAGGCGGCCGTCTTCTTCCACCGGCAGGTCGGGGTGCCGAGCGCAAAAGGCCTGTGCGTAGATACCGCGCCCAGCATGCTCGGCGGGCGCGCCGTTGCTCTGGTAGACCTTGACCCGTGCCAGGCCACAGGAGGGCGACTTCTGCATGAAGATGTAGCCGCAGATATCCGTGAGTTGCCCGGCCATTTGCTGGCCATAGTCGGCCAGGGCCTGGGTCACGTCGTTGTCGCCATGGACGGTGCCCACGGCCCGCGGGGCTTGCGGGTCGCCCACCAGGCGGATGGGTTCGCGCGGGGTGCCCAGGCCGATGGCCACTTCCGGGCACAGGGGCACGAAGTCGAAGTAGTCGGCCAGGGTTTGGCTGCACAGGGTGGACTGTTTGTGCCCGCCGTTGTAACGCACGGGTTGGCCCATCAGGCAGGCGCTGACGGCGATTTTCGGGCGGGGCGCGGTAAGGTCGCTGTGCATGGGGGTGGCCTCTGGCTGAAACCTATACAGGATGCTTTGCCTGTACAACTTGGTTTCATCATAGATTCAGATGTGTACAAGTCAACTTTTTTGTACAGCTATTTCCAGCCCATGGCCCAGTGTTCGTCGTCTTGCAGGGTTCGCCAGTCGTGGCGCTGACAGCGGCGGGTGAGCACGGCTTGCAGCTCGATCTCCAGCACCTCGCCGTTCTCATTGCAGAACAGTTCGGTCACCAGAAAGTGCTTTTCGCGGTGCTGAGGGCGGGCTGCCGTCCACTTGGACAGCAGCAGCTTGCGCGGGTTGATGCGGTTCATTGCAGGTGTTCGTGTAGGCGCCGGGCCGCTTCCTGGCCACTGAGCCACGCCCCTTCGACCCGCCCCGACAGGCACCAGTCGCCGCACACATACAGGCCCAGGTCGGCATCGGCCAGGGCGCCCCATTCGTGGCTGCCGGCCGGGCGGGCGTAGAGCCAGCGGTGGGCGAGGCTGAACACGGGAGCGGGCATGGCACTGTGCAGCAACTCGGCGAAGGCACCGTGCAACTGTTCGATCACGGCTTCCTTGGGCAGGTCGATGTGCTGGCGGCTCCAGGCGCTGGTGGCGTGCAGGATCCAGGTATCGAGGGTGCTGTCGCGCCCCGGCTTGCTGCGGTTGCGCGCCAGCCAGTCGAGGGCGCTGTCTTGTACGAAGCAGCCTTGCATCGAGGTGTCCAGGGGCGTGTCAAACGCCAGGGCGACGGCCCAGGTCGGGTCCATTTTTACCCCGGCGGCGACACCGGCCAGTTTCGGCGCAGCGGCCAGCAACGCCGTGGCCTGGGGCGCCGGGGTGGCGATCACGACATGGCTGAACGGCCCGTGGGTGAAGCTTTCGGCGTCTTGTAAATGCCAATGTTCTTCGCCCCGATAGACCTCGGTGATGCGGCAACCGAACTGCGCTTGGACGTCCCCCAGCAGGGCGCGGGTGATGGCGCTCATGCGCGGCGTGCCGACCCAGCGGGTCTGTTCGTCGGGGGAAGGGGTGAGCTGGCCGCCTTGGAAGTTGTACAGCTGTGGGGTCCATTCGGCGACCCAGCCCTGGGTTTGCCAGCGCTGCACCTCGGTGACGAAGCGGCGGTCGCGGGCGGTGAAGTATTGGGCGCCGAGGTCCAGCGCACCGGCATCGCTGCGCTTGCTGGACATGCGCCCGCCAGGGCCGCGGCTTTTATCGAACAGGTGCACGCTGTGCCCGGCCTCGCGAAGGGCCTGGGCGGCGGAAAGGCCGGCGATGCCGGCGCCGATGATTGCGATGGGTACAGTCATAGGGGGGGCCTCGTTTACCTGTGAGTACAGAGACTACGCCGTCAATCAAAGCTGTACAATATTGTTTTTTGGTATAACTTTTAGCGTTCTTGATCCGACAGATTGTCCTATGGTTAACCCTAGGACTGCCTGATATCAAAAAGATCCCTGCTTTTAAAAATAGACCAGTGATCCGGATTGAACGTTACGCGAGGAAGACCTCATGCACATATTGCTGACCGGCGGTACGGGTTTGATAGGGCGCCAGCTCTGCCATCACTGGCTGGCACAGGGGCACCGCTTGACCGTGTGGAGCCGTCGGCCGGACGCGGTCGCGGGGCTGTGTGGCGCGGGTGTGCGGGGCATCGGGCAGCTTGAGGCGTTGGGTGCAGAGCCGGTGGATGCGCTGGTCAACCTGGCGGGCGCGCCCATCGCCGACCGGCCTTGGACCCACAAACGCAAGGCCTTGCTCTGGAGCAGCCGCATCGGCGTCACCGAAACCCTGCTGGCCTGGCTGCAAAGCCGCGCACAACGGCCGCAGGTGTTGATTAGCGGCTCGGCCGTGGGCTGGTACGGCGATGGCGGCGAGCGTGAGTTGACCGAAGATTCACCGCCGGTCAGTGAGGATTTCGCCAGCCAGTTGTGCATTGCCTGGGAAGAAACCGCGCAGCGCGCCGAAGCCTTAGGTGTACGCGTGGTGCTGGTGCGCACCGGCTTGGTGCTGTCGCAGGAGGGCGGCTTTTTGTCGCGCCTGCTGGTGCCGTTCAAATTGGCGCTGGGCGGGCCCATCGGCAATGGCCGACAATGGATGCCCTGGATCCACATCAACGACCAAGTGGCCTTGATCGATTTTCTGCTGCACCAGCAAGACGCCAGCGGTCCTTATAATGCCTGCGCGCCGAAACCGGTGCGCAATCGCGAATTTGCCAAGGCCCTGGGCGCCTCGCTGCACCGCCCCGCAGTGGTGCCGATGCCGGCCTTCGCCTTGCGGGTTGGCCTGGGGGAGTTGTCTTTACTGTTGCTCGGTGGCCAGCGGGCCACGCCAGCGCGTTTGCTGGCGGCGGGTTTTACCTTTGAATTCAATGATGTACGTGCGGCCCTGGACGATGTGACCAGCCGCCTTTGATATAGGACGTTGCATGACCGATCACGCGTTGCTCCTGGTCAACTTGGGCTCGCCCGCCTCTACTTCGGTGGCGGATGTGCGCAGTTATCTCAACCAATTTCTGATGGACCCTTACGTTATCGACCTGCCCTGGCCGGTGCGGCGTTTGCTGGTGTCGCTGATCCTGATTAAGCGCCCCGAGCAGTCCGCCCATGCCTACGCCTCGATCTGGTGGGAGGAGGGCTCGCCGCTGGTGGTGCTCAGCCGCCGTTTGCAGCAAGCGATGCGCGCGCAGTGGAGCCACGGCCCGGTGGAACTGGCGATGCGCTACGGCGAGCCGTCCCTGGAAACCACGCTGACGCGCCTGGCGGCCCAGGGCCACAAGAAGATCACCCTGGCGCCGCTCTACCCGCAGTTTGCCGACAGCACCGTGACCACGGTGATCGAGGAGGCCAAGCGGGTGGTGCGCGAGAAGAACCTGGATGTGCAGTTCTCGATTCTGCAACCGTTCTACGACCAGCCTGAATACCTCGAGGCCCTGGTGGCCAGCGCCAAGCCGCACTTGGCCCAGGGTTACGACCACTTGCTGCTGAGTTTCCATGGTTTGCCCGAGCGGCACCTGAAAAAACTCAACCCGGGCCACTGCTGCGAAGGGCAAAGCGACTGCTGTCGCAATGCGCCACCGCAAGTGGTTGCTACCTGCTATCGCAGCCAGTGCCTGCGCACCGCGGCAGCGTTTGCCGAGCGCATGGGCCTGGCGGACGGCAAGTGGTCGGTGTCGTTTCAGTCGCGCCTGGGCCGCGCCAAGTGGATCGAACCCTACACCGAGGCGACCCTGGATGCATTGGCCAAGCAGGGGGTGAAGAAAATCCTGGTGATGTGCCCGGCGTTCGTCGCCGATTGCATCGAAACCCTGGAGGAGATTGGTGATCGCGGTCGCGAACAGTTCCGCCAGGCCGGTGGCGAAGAGCTGGTGCTGGTGCCCTGCCTGAATGACGACCTGCAATGGGCCGTGGCGTTGAATGCCCTGTGTGAAAGGGCACCCATCGCGTTGTAAGCCTGGTTAAACGCATCGCGGGCAAGCCCGCTCCCACAGGTGTTCACATTCCTCTGTGGGAGCGGGCTTGCCCGCGATGACCTTCCTGAGGCCGGTTACAGCAACGGCTCATCCGGTGCTTTTTTCTTCCAGCCGTCATTGCCCGGCAGCAGCAGGTTCAGCGCAATCGCGACAATGGCGCACAGGGCGATGCCTTTGAGGCCGAAGTCGTCCGGGCCGGTGCCGGTGCCGACCAGCACACCGCCAATGCCGAACACCAGGGTCACGGAGACGATCACCAGGTTGCGCGGCTCGCCCAGGTCGATCTGGTGGCGGATCATGGTGTTCATGCCCACCGCCGCAATCGAACCGAACAACAGGCACAAAATTCCGCCCATCACCGGCACGGGAATGCTCTGCAACAGCGCGCCGAACTTGCCGACGAACGCCAGGCTGATGGCGAAGATCGCCGCCCAGGTCATGATTTTCGGGTTGTAGTTCTTGGTCAGCATCACCGCGCCCGTGACTTCGGCGTAGGTGGTGTTGGGCGGGCCGCCCAGTAGGCCGGCCGCCGTGGTGGCGATGCCATCGCCGAACAGGGTGCGGTGCAGGCCAGGCTTTTTCAGATAGTCGCGGCCGGTCACGCTACCGACGGCGATCACACCACCGATGTGTTCGATGGCCGGGGCCAGCGCCACGGGGACGATGAACAGGATGGCCTGCCAGTTGAACTCCGGTGCGGTGAATTGCGGCAGCGCAAACCAAGGCGCGGCGGCGATTTTCGCGGTATCGACCACGCCGAAGAAAAACGCCATGGCAAACCCCACCAACACCCCGGAAATGATCGGCACGAGGCGGAAAATGCCCTTGCCGAACACGGCCACGATCAAGGTGGTGAGCAGCGCCGGCATGGAGATCATCATGGCGGTCTGGTAGTGGATCAGCTCCGTGCCGTCACCAGCTTTGCCCATCGCCATGTTGGCGGCGATCGGCGCCATGGCCAGGCCGATGGAAATAATCACCGGGCCGATCACCACCGGCGGCAGCAAGCGGTCGATGAAACCGGTGCCCTTGATCTTCACTGCCAGGCCCAGGAAGGTGTAGACAAAACCCGCCGCCATCACGCCGCCCATGGTCGCCGCGAGGCCGAACTGGCCCTTGGCGAGAATGATCGGGGTGATGAAGGCAAAGCTTGAGGCCAGGAACACCGGCACCTGGCGCCCGGTGACCATTTGGAACAGCAGAGTCCCCAGGCCCGCCGTGAACAGCGCGACGTTGGGGTCGAGGCCGGTAATCAGCGGCATCAACACCAGCGCGCCGAACGCTACGAAAAGCATCTGGGCGCCGGACAGCACCGTGCGCCACAGCGGGTCGTTGAACTCGTCCTGCATGCTCACGCGTCCTTCTGCTTGGTGCCGAAGATTTTGTCGCCGGCATCGCCCAGGCCGGGAATGATGTAGCCGTGCTCATTCAGGCGTTCATCGATGGAGGCGGTGTAGATGGTCACGTCCGGGTGCGCCAGTTCCACGGCGGCGATGCCTTCGGGCGCGGCCACCAGGACCATGGCGCGGATGTCGCGGCAACCGGCCTTTTTCAGCAGGTCGATGGTGGCGACCATGGAACTGCCGGTGGCGAGCATCGGGTCGATAATCATCGCCAGGCGTTCGTCGATTTCCGGTACCAGTTTTTCCAGGTAGGTGTGCGCCTGCAGGGTTTCCTCGTTGCGGGCCACGCCCACGGCGCTGACCTTGGCGCCCGGGATCAGGCTGAGCACGCCTTCGAGCATGCCGATGCCGGCACGCAGGATCGGCACGACGGTAATTTTCTTACCGGCGATTTTTTCCACGGATACGGTGCCGCACCAGCCGTCGATGTCGTAGCTTTCGAGCGGCAGGTCTTTGGTCGCCTCATAGGTCAGCAGCGCACCGACTTCCTGAGCAAGCTCGCGAAAGTTCTTCGTGCTAATGTCTGCGCGGCGCATAAGGCCAAGTTTGTGTCGGATCAGCGGGTGGCGGATCTCACGGATGGGCATGGGGAAAGGCTCCGGCGGCGGGCAAAAAAACCGGCCTAGAATAATCTATCCGAGGGTGATGTCCTATAGACATCCTGTACGTTAGTCCATAAAGGCTTGATCTGGCCTCGTTGCAGGCGTACCTTCCCCCGCTTTTCCGAATCCGCCACCTTCTGGAGAGCGCCATGTCCGCTGATCTCGACCATATCCGTCAAATCAAGCGCGAGGCAGACTGCCTGTACACGCAAGCGCAAGTCGAGGCGGCCATCGCTCGCGTCGGTGCACAAATCAATGAACAACTGGCCGATCGCAACCCGGTGGTGTTCTGCGTGATGAACGGTGGTTTGATCTTTTCCGGCAAGCTGCTGACCCACCTGGACTTCCCCCTCGAAGCCTCCTACCTGCACGCGACCCGCTACCGCAATGAAACCAGCGGCGGCGAGCTGTTCTGGAAATCCAAGCCGGAAGTCTCGTTCATCGACCGCGACGTGCTCATCATCGACGACATCCTCGACGAGGGTCACACCCTGGGCGCGATCATCGACTTCTGCAAACACGCCGGCGCCCGCGCCGTGCACACCGCCGTGCTGATCGACAAAGAGCACGACCGCAAGGCCCGCCCGGACCTGAAAGCCGATTTCGTCGGCCTGCCGTGTATCGATCGCTACATTTTCGGCTATGGCATGGACTACAAAGGCTACTGGCGCAACGCCAACGGGATCTTCGCCGTCAAAGGCATGTAAGCCCTGCCTTCTGTGGGGGCAGGCAACCCTGTATACGCGGGCTCATAGGATGGCGGTGCTCAAAGATCCACATGCTAGAGTGGCCGGCCCCGACCTTGGAGCCTGCCATGAGCTGCTTGACCCGCTGCTGCGCCGCCCTGTTGCTGACCTTGAGCCTGCCCCTGGCCGCCGCGCCGGCCACGCCCCTGCATGGGCAGTTCCTGCCGCCCGATGACCTGACACTGCGCGCCGCCGCCCCCGAACAGCAGCAACTGTTGCAGGTGACCGAGTACGCGGTGGTCGTCGGCAGCCAGCGCCAGTCGAGCCAGCAGCCAATCCCCATCACCTCGCCGCTGATGATCCGCCTCAAGGGCAAGCCGCTGAACAAAGGTGCGGTCATCAGCCAGGTGCTGGTCAATTTCGATGGTGAGAGCAAAAGCCTGAAAAAGCCGCAGTTCGATGCCAAGACCAAGACCCTCACCCTCTCTTACCCTGTGGCGCAGTACCGCGTGGTGATGGACCTGCTGCGCAACGAGACGGTCTATTGCCAGTTCCTCAGCTACGCCAACGGCCACGTCTGGGCCGACCTGCATACCGGGGCGGTGCGCAAGCGCTGAGCGTTGTTCGTTGAGGCCCGGGGGGCGCGGGGGGTAAACTGCCCGCCCCGTGAAATGTCTGCGAGCTGGAGTCGGCAATGCGTAAAGATAAAAAACAGTTGATTGGTGACGAGATTGGTGATGCGCAGATCAAGCTGTTCCTCGATTTTGAGCCAGCCGATGGCACTTCGCCGTCGCTGCACAAACTCATCAAGGCCTACCGCGGCCTGCGCATCGACGACTTCGAGCGCTTTCTGGTGTTCTTCGTCGAGGCCGGCTACGACCTGAGCGGCAAGGATGAGCAGGGCCACGACTTCATCGCCCTGATAAAAGACCAGCGCAATGCCGAGGACTACATCGCCCTCATTGAGAAAGCGCGCGGTTAAAGCGATCACCCACAAAAAAGCCCCTGAACGCTCATTCAGGGGCTTTTTTGTGGCAGCGGAGTTTAAGCGTAGCTTTGGGTTTCGCTGCTGGCTGGGACCAGTTCCAGGCTCAGGTTGTTTTGTGTGTTGATCGTGCGATACAGCTCGGCGTCGGTTTCCAGGACCTTTTCACGGGCCGGGAAGATTTCTGCCAATTTCGCAGCCCACTCACCGTGAGTTTGGCTCGGGAAGCATTTTTCGATCAGTTCCAACATGATCGAAACGGTCACCGACGCGCCTGGCGAGGCACCGAGCAGGGCGGCGAGGGAGCCGTCCTTGGCCGCCACCAGTTCGGTGCCAAATTGCAGCACGCCACCTTTTTTCGGGTCTTTCTTGATGATCTGCACCCGTTGCCCGGCGACTTCCAGGCGCCAGTCTTCGGCCTTGGCCTGAGGGTAGAAGCGGCGCAGCGATTCCAGGCGTTGCTCCATCGACTGCATCACTTCGCTGACCAGGTACTTGGTCAGGTCCATGTTGTCGCGGGCCACCGCCAGCATCGGGCCGATGTTGCCGGCGCGCACCGACAGCGGCAGGTCGAGGAACGAGCCGTGCTTGAGGAACTTGGTGGTGAACCCGGCGTATGGCCCGAACAACAGGGATTTCTTGCCATCGACCACGCGGGTGTCCAGGTGCGGCACGGACATTGGCGGCGAGCCCACGGCGGCTTGGCTGTAGACCTTGGCCTGGTGCTGCTTGACCACTTCTGGGTTGTCGCAACGCAGCCACTGGCCGCTGACCGGGAAGCCGCCAAAACCTTTGCTTTCTTCGATGCCCGAGGCTTGCAGCAGCGGCAGCGCCGCGCCGCCCGCGCCGAGGAACACGAACTTGGCATCGACGTTACGGCTGTTGCCGCTGTTCACGTCCTTGATGCTGACGGTCCAGCCCGTGCCGTTGCGCTTGAGGCCGGTGACACGCTTGCAGTACTTGACCTGGGCATCGGGTGCGCTGGTCAGGTGCTTGAGCAATTGGTTGGTCAGCGCGCCGAAGTTGACGTCGGTGCCATTGAGCACGCGGGTCGCGGCGATGGTTTCGTCCGCTGGGCGGCCGGGCATCATCAGCGGCATCCACTGCGCCATGGTGGCCTTGTCTTCGGTGTATTCCATGTCGGCGAAAGCGTGGTGCTGGCTCAACACGTCGAAGCGTTTCTTGAGGAACGAAACGCCCTTGTCGCCTTGCACGAAGCTTAAGTGCGGCACCGGGCTGATAAAGGACTTCGAGGAGCCGAAGGTGCCTTTTTTGGTCAAGTACGCCCAGAACTGCTTCGACACCTCGAACTGGGTGTTGATGTGCACGGCTTTTTTGATGTCGATGCTGCCATCGGCGGCCTGTGGCGTGTAGTTGAGCTCACACAGCCCGGCGTGGCCGGTGCCGGCGTTGTTCCACGGGTTGGAACTCTCCGCGGCACCGGAATCCATCAGCTCGACGACTTCCAGCTTGATCGCGGGGTCGAGCTCTTTGAGCAGTACGGCGAGGGTGGCGCTCATGATGCCCGCCCCGACCAATACCACATCAACTGCTTCGTTATGCGCCATTTAACGCGTCTCCAAAATCTGCAGCACCAAATTGACGGCATAGCTGCCAGGAGTTACGGGGCGTGTTGAGTTATGCCCCAGGTCACCCATGGCCAGGATCGCCATGTCCGAATCTTCGCAATTTTTCGCAACTTCGACGGACGCTACCAACCGGGCCTAAGGTTCCTATGAACTCATTTCGGCGAGCGGGAGGCAATTCGACTTATGGTCAAGACGTCCGTTTGTGCAACCAAATCCGTAGCGGACAGGCGTCAGGCTCCCGTTCTCGAGGAGCACTCGGTCGTGTGTAGTTGGGCTGTTGTCGACGCTAACAGTGCATTTTCAGACGCAAAACTATTCATTTGCTCGCCACACTCTTGTGAAGTTGTGAAAACCCGTTTTTTTCACGCTCTTTTGAAGACGTGAACCTCAAAAAAGGGCTGCCTGTGCCTGAAAACGGGCGCAAGGGCAGCTCTGGCAGATTCGCGAGAGGTGGTGGTTTGCAGGTTCAACAGCAAGCTCGCCACTTCACTCGATCTGTGTGGGCGGCTCTCTGTGGGCGGTGCGGAGGTGCCAATACGTGGGTATTGACGATGCTGCGAGGCCCGATCAGGAGACGTCCTTATAATCGGGGGGAGATTGTAGCGAAGAAATGTGGCGAGATGGTTGTGTTAAATGACTTTAATTAGCCGTTTGGTCAGGAGGCCAACGCCTGAGTGCGCCATGAATCACAAGTACGCGCGCTGACACGGGCGCTGGCGGGGAGGGGGCCTTGCAACCAGTTAAGGCGGATTTCGCGGATTTCCACCCAATTGTCGCCAGCGGGCGGCAGGCTGCATTGCTTGAAGGCCTGGCAGTGGCCGCGACGGTCAAGGCGGGCGAAGCAACGTTGGGGGCGGCGCGCGTTGAACCAGGACGATAGAAAACCCATGGCGATGTACCGGTTTGAGTGTGTAGGCCTCAGTATCCGGCGCCGCGATGACGCCATCATGAAGCCCAGGTGACAGCGCCGTGACAGGAACCCTGGGCAGCGATGGGCTGTCTGAGATTGGCGTGGGGAGTGCGCAACGCTAGTTACCGACACTGGCCCACCGCTATACTGCCGGCCTGTTAGTGCCTGATTCTGGAGAGAAGCGCATGTTGCAACGCCTGTTGTTCGGTTTGATGACTGTGACCAGTTTGACCTTGGTTGGCTGCGCCCACAGCCCGCAACAATTGAGCCCGCAACCGAAGCTGACGACCCAGCTCGCTGCCGTGGGCCAGGGCCAGCCTGTTGTGGTACGCGTGGTGGATGGCCGCCCGTCGCCCACCCTGGGCACCCGCGGTGGCCTGTACCCCGAGACCAGCGCCATTACCGTGGCCAGCGCCGACATCGTGCCCAAACTGCAAGCCCAGGCCGAAGCCGCCGTGCGCCTGCTGGGCTTCACCCCCAGCGCCAACGCGATGAGCGCCCCGCAATTGACCGTGACCCTCACCGAGCTCAAGTACCAGTCGCCCAAAGAAGGCATGTACGTGACCGAGGCGACCATCGGCGCAACCTTCAAGTCCGACGTGTCCAGCGGCAACCGTCGCTACAGCGGCCGCTACGGCGCATCCCTGGACCAGCGCTTCGGCATGGCGCCGAACCAGGAAACCAACACCAAACTGGTGAGCGACGTGCTCAGCGACGCGCTGACCCGTCTGTTCAAGGACCCGACGGTCGGTCAGATCCTGGCCCAGTAAGCGGGCAACCAAAAGCCCCTGGCACCGTGTGTGGCAGGGGCTTTTTTGTGCGTGTTCAGGCCGCTTCGCTGTAGAAGTCCAGCATGCTCACGCCGGTGAGCAGGTCGGTTTCCGGTAGGTCGGCGTGCTGATGGCCGCCCAGGGCGCAATACACCAGCCAATGGCGGTCCTGCACATTGAACGCCAGGGCGCCCACCAGGGCGGACTGTTCGTCGCTGGGGGAGATCAAATACAGGCGATCCTGGTTTTCGGCGTGCAGCATGACAAGCTCCGTGTCGGTATCGAGGGGCGACAGACTGGCCTGTTTAGATGACGAAACGGTGACGCGGCGATTTAGCCGCCGGTGCGCTTGTTATTTGTCGCAAAGCCCACCTGGGGCGACGGGCTTTGGGTAGAATCCGCGCCGCGATGCCGGTTCGACGGCTCGCCTCGCGTGTATTCCTTGAGGTTCATGATGTCGCTGCAAGTGATCTGGTCTTTGTTCAACGCCCACCCCGCCAAACTCATCAACGTCCTCGCCCTGCTGTTCGCCTGCCCCGGCGGCTGGCTGCTGCATGCGACCCGCCGCCGCGAACAGCGCGCCATGGCCAACCTGCAGGCGCAAAGCCGCAACCGTTCGGTCGATCAGCCGCTGTTGCTGCTGGACGTCGCGACCCTGCGCATGAACCGGTTTTTCTATCGTTTCGGCTTCGCCTGCCTGGCGTTGGCGTTGCTGGTGTCGTGGGTCAGTACCTGGGTTTGAACAACCGCAGTGAGAGCGAGCCTGCTCGCTCTCACTGCGAGGGGCCAGGCAGGTGCTACAGCGCCAGCCCAGCCTTGACGCGGTACTGGTTGCGCACCGGCGTGGCGTATTGCAGCACCAGGTAGGGGCGGTGCTCGGCCGGGCAGGCGTCCAGGCGCGATTGCCATTGCGCCTGGGCCTTGGCCAGTTCATCGGCCGGGAACAGCTCACTGGCGGGCGGCACCTGCAACTGCGGGTCGGCGTCGCTCCACTGCGCGTACGCCAGGTAATGCACCGGGAACAACCGATAGCCGCCGAGAATCTGCCGGTCCATTTCCTGCGCCAGTTGTTTGGTGTCGTCGAACAACTGCGTGATCGGCGCGGCGAAGTTCACGTGGACCCGGCCCTTGTAGCCGGTAATGCCCTTGGCGATGCTCACGTCGTCTTCACCGGGCACCTTGCTATAGGTGCCGGTGGTGGCGCGGATGTACAGCTCACGGGCCTTGGCCTGGTCGCAGGGGTCGTATTCGTAGCTGATCGACACCGGGGTCAGGTTCAGCGAGCGGATGACTTCGCCGAACGGCTCGTCCTTGCGGCTCATGTGGAACATCTTGAGGATCGCCGACTCGGTGCGGTCATCGCCGTCCTTGGCGCGGCCTTCGGCCTGGGCGATCCAGATCGAGGCGCAGTCGTTGCGGATCGAGTGGTTGATATAGGCCGACAGCAACTGGTATGCGGCCATTTTCTCGCGGCGCCCACTGATGGAGCGGTGCACGATAAAGCTCTTGTTCAGGCGCATCAGGTCGCTGACGAAGGGCTTTTGCAGCAGGTTGTCGCCGATGGCGATGCGCGGTGTCGGCAGGCCGGCGTGGTAGATCGCGTAATTGACGAAGGTCGGGTCCATCACGATGTCGCGGTGGTTGGCCAAAAACAGATAGGCGCTGCCGGACTTGAACTGCTCGACGCCGGTGTAGGTCACGCCGTCGGTGGCGCGCTCGATGGTGTGATCGACGTAGAACTCGACTTTGTCCTGCAGGGTCGCCACCGACGTGATGCCGGCGAACTCACGGCGCAGGCGATAGGCGATCAGAGGCTTGAGCAACCAGCCCAAGGCCCCGGCAAAGCGCGGGAAGCGAAAGTGGGTGAGGATATCTAGAAACGCCTGGTCGCCGAGTAGCCGTGCCAGCACCGCTGGGACTTCATGGTCGTCGTAAGGTCGGATGGCATCGAATTCGCCCATCATGCTCTCTTGTTGGAAACGGCTAGGGTAAGTAGGTGTTTGGATCGAAATACGGCAGGGGAGGGTCTGAAAATAGGCTCGCACCGCAATAGCCCTGCAAATAGACCGGCGATTATACGCACAAGTCACCCTGGAGACCGCGATGCTGGAAACTGACCGATATCAATGCCCTTACTGTGGCGAAACCGCCGAAGCGGTGCTGGACCTGTCTGCGGGCGACCAACAGTACATCGAGGATTGCCCAGTGTGCTGCCGCCCCATTGAGTTCAGGCTACAAACCGATGGTCAGGAATGGATGCTCGACGTTCACAGTGAAAACGAGTGAAGGGTGGCTGCGATGCAACGAGTCTACGAACCGGAAAACCTGCTGGAAGGCCAGTTGCTGCAAAACATGCTCGCCAGTGAAGGCATCGAGGCCCACCTCAGTGGTGGCGATTTGCTGGGCGCTGCGGGGGAGTTGCCGATCTTCGGCGTGTTGGGCTTGCTGGTGGACAACGATCAGGCGCAGTACGCACGCGAGCTCATCGCTGCGTACAATGCCGCCCAGCCGCTTGCGGGGGATGGCCCGGAAAGCTTTCCGGCCGTCCTGCTTTGTTAGGTTGGCGCCCGTTTTATCCCGGAGTCTTGTAGCCCCATGTGTGGACGTTATGCCTTGTTTCGCTGGAACCCCGCCTTCGCGGCCCTGCCAGGATTTCCCGCGGATCAGCAGGCGCAGTGGAATATTTCGCCCAACGATTCGGTGCTGATCCTGCGCAGCACCGAGGGCCAGCGCAACCTGGCCCGGGCCCGCTGGGGGCTGACGCCGCCGTGGTTGACCGATATGTCGCGCACCCCGGCCCACGCTCGGGCCGAAACCCTGGCCGAGCAACCGATGTTTCGCCAGGCCTTTGGCCAGCGCCGCTGCCTGCTGCCGGCCAATGGCTTCTATGAATGGCGCGGCACAGCGCGCAAACGCCCTTACTGGCTGACGCCGGGGGAAGGTTCGGCGCTGTTTTTCGCGGCGATCTGGGAGGCGTACCCGGTGCAGGAACAGGTGTGGCTCAGTACCGCAGTGGTTACCCAATCCGCTGCCAGCCAGCGCCGGCCGTTGATTCTCGATGAGGCCGGGCAGCAAGCCTGGCTTGACCCCGAAACCCCGTTGCACCAGTTGCAGGCACTGCTGGCCAGCGAACCGATGGCCCTGCGCGAGCGGGTACTGGCCAACCTGGTGAACGATCCCAAGCTCAATGCGCCGGAATGTTTGACACCTGGCTGACAAAACCCGGTTTTTTGCGGTCTTTTCTTATGGTGATGCGCAGGTGTTTGCAATCCTGCGCGCTACACGTCCGCTGTATCTGGCGCCGCCACGCGGCAGCGCCTAGGATACGCGCCATGTTTTCCTGGAGCAGGTTGATGAATAAGTCATTGGTTTTGTGTGCACTGAGCGCCAGTTTGCTGCTCAGCGGTTGCCAGTCGGTCAACACCACCAGCGGCGGCGCGGTGGGGGTGGAGCGCAAGCAATATATGTTCAGCATGCTGTCCACCGCCGAGGTCAACCAGATGTACGCCCAGTCCTACCAGCAGACGGTGGGCGAGGCGAGCAGCAAAGGTGTGCTGGACAAGACCAGCGCCGATGCCAAGCGTATCCGTGCGATTGCCGACCGCTTGATCGCCCAGGCGCCGGTTTTCCGCCCGGATTCGTCTCAGTGGCAGTGGGAGGTCAACCTGATTAAGAGCGACGAACTCAACGCCAACTGCGGCCCTGGCGGCAAGATCATCTTTTACACCGGGTTGATCGACAGCCTGAAACTGACCGACGACGAGATCGCCGCCGTGATGGGCCATGAAATCGCCCACGCCCTGCGCGAACATGGCCGCGAAGCCATGTCCAAGGCTTATGGCATCGAGATGGCCAAGCAGGGCGCCGGCGCCTTGTTCGGCCTGGGCCAGGACAGCCTGGCGCTGGCCGACACCGTGGCCAACTACGGCATGACGCTGCCCAACAGCCGCAGCAATGAAAACGAAGCGGACCTGATCGGCCTGGAACTGGCGGCCCGCGCCGGCTATAACCCGAACGCGGCGATCACCCTGTGGAACAAGATGAGCAAGGCTTCCGAAGGTTCGCCGCCGGAATTCATGAGCACCCACCCGGCCTCCACCAGCCGGATCGCCTCGCTGCAAGCGGCGATTCCCAAAGTGATGCCGTTGTATCAGCAGGCTAAAAAGTCCTGATTGCACCTTGCCCGCGGTGACGGTTTTTTCAGCCAGCCTCTGCTGTGTCTGAAGCGCCGCCATCGCGAGCAGGTTCGCTCCCACAGGGGAGCGTTCTCGCTACACCCAGCCGCTGCTTTGCATGGCCTTGTACACCGCGACAATCGCCAGGATCAGGAAAGCCGAGGCGGCGAGGCGGCGGATCAGGGTCAGCGGCAGCTTCTCGGCGGCGAAATTGCCCGCCAATACTACCGGCACGTTGGCGATCAACATGCCCACCGTGGTACCGATAATCACCAGCCACAAGTCCGGGTATTGCGCGGCCAGCATCACCGTGGCGATTTGCGTCTTGTCGCCGATTTCGGCGAGGAAGAACGCGATCAACGTGGTCAGGAACGGGCCGAATTTGCGCGCGGTGCTGGCTTCGTCGTCGTCCATTTTGTCTGGCACCAGGGTCCAGGCAGCGGTGGCCGCGAAGCTGGCGGCGAGGATCCAGTGCAGGGTCGAGTCGGAGAAGAAACTGCCCACCCAGGCGCCCACGGCACCGGCGGCGGCGTGGTTGGCCAGGGTCGCGGCGATGATGCCGGCGATGATCGGCCAGGGTTTGCGAAAGCGTGCGGCGAGAATCAGGGCAAGCAGTTGCGTCTTGTCGCCGATTTCGGCCAAGGCAACGATTGCGGTAGGAACGAGCAAGGAGTCCAACATCATCAGGTATTTCCCAAGGGGCGGGTCGACACGGCTATGACACGTACAGCCTTCCCGCCCCGGGTAAGGTGTGCGTGTCATAGGTCTTGTCAAACCCTGCGGTCCGTCTGTGCGGACGCTTGGGTCGCATACGCCATGGTCTGCTGACCAAGTATGTTGACGTATGCCGGACGAGCGTGGCGCTCGTGGGAGACTACTCCCCTAGGACGGAGCGGATTCTGCCTAGGCAAAACCCTTTGGGCAAGCCTTCTTTTTCAGAACGCCATCAGCCGCGTTTGGCCCGGTAGATGCGAAAACCCTGGCCTTCGGCCTTGATCGAGCAGGTGCCCAAATGCTCTTCGATCAACGGTTGGTAGCGCAGGAAACTGTTGGCGACCAAGCGAAGTTCGCCACCGTTTTTCAGATGTTTGGCCGCTTTTCGCAGCAGGTTCTCCGTGGCCTGGTAATCGGTATGCACCCCGACATGGAAGGGCGGGTTGCTCAGGATCGCACTCAAACCCATGGGCGCGGCGTCGATGCCATCGCCCGTCAGCACCTCGGCTTCCAAACCGTTAGCGGCCAGGGTCATGCGGCTGCTGGCGGCGGCGAAGGCATCGACGTCCAGCAGGGTGACGGTGTTGTGCGGGTAGCGCCGCTTGACCGCCGCACCGAGCACGCCGGCCCCGCAACCGAAGTCCAGCAGGTGACCGCTGGGCAGTTTGTCCAGGTGTTCCAGCAGCAGGGCGCTGCCGCGGTCGAGCCGGCCATGGCTGAACACGCCGGGCAGGCTGATGACTTTGAGCGGGCCTTCGGCCAGGGGCAGTTCGTATGTCTGGGCCAGGCTTTCCAGGGGTTTGGCTTGCGGCGCGTTGGCCACGGTGACCTGCCAGAGTTGGCAATGGCGGGCGCTGTCGAGCTTGCGCGGCTTGCCCAAGGGGTTCAGTTGCTTGGCCGCGCCTTCGATGCCGCTGCGTTTTTCCCCCACCAGGAACAGCTCGCGGCCCGCCAGGCGCGAGGCCACGGCATTGAGGATGTAATCGGCGAGGTCCTTGGACTTGGGCAAAAACACCACCGCGGCTTCGAAGCTTTGCTGCGGCGCCTCGACGCCGAAATGGCTGCGCCCGGCGAAGCGGGCCTCGAGGGCGGCTTGATCGCCAGCGTGCCAGCACCAGCCGTGGGCCTGGGGCAATTTGCCCAGCAGGTCATCGGCGGGCAGGCCGGCCAGTAACAGCGAGCCTTGGAAGAGTTCGGCCTGACGAAGCAGTACTTCACTGCGCGGATCCATAATCTGCTCCTTGAAAAGCCGCGCAGTTTATCAACTGACGACCCGCAGCGCTGTACCGCTGAAGTACGCCTGGGCGTTTTCGCTCAATTGGCCGACGATCCGTTGCCGTGCCTCGCGGCTGCCCCAGGCGTTGTGCGGGGTGATTATCAGGCGCGGGATGTCGGCAGCCAGCAGCGGGTTGCCGGCGGTCGGCGGTTCGACACTCAGCACATCGCAGGCCGCGCCGCCCAAGTGGCCGCTGCGCAGGGCATCGGCCAGGGCCTGCTCGTCGATCAGGCCGCCGCGGGCGGTGTTGACGACAAAGGCGCCGGGCTTGAGCAGGGCCAGTTCGCGGGCACCGATGAAATGGCGGGTGTGCTCGTTGAGAGGGCAGTGCAGGGTCAGGGCATCGACTTGCGCCAGCAACTCATCCAGCGGCAAGCGGTCGGCGCGGGCCGGGCGGCCCGGCAGTTGGCCGAGCACCACGCGCATGCCGAAGGCTTCGGCCAGTTTTGCCACGGCGCCGCCCAGTTCGCCGTGGCCGAGCAGGCCGAGGGTTTTGCCGTGCAGTTCGACGATGGGAAAGTCCAGCAGGCAGAACTGGCTGGCCTGTTGCCAGAGGCCCGCGCCCACCGCTCGTTGGTAATCGTTCAGGCGTGTGGCCAGGGCCAGGAGCAGCATCAAGGTGTGCTGGGCCACCGAAGGCGTGCCGTAGCCCTGGCAGTTGCTCACGGTGATGCCGTGGGCGCGGGCCGCGTGCAGGTCCACGTTGTTGGTGCCGGTGGCGGCGACCAGGATCAGCTTCAAGTCGGGGCACGCAGCCATCGTGGCAGCGTCGATCAGGATCTTGTTGCTGATGGCGACGCTGGCGCCCTGCAGGTGTTCGATGACCTGCTCGGGCGGCGTCTGCGCGCACAACTGTAGGTCGCTGAAGTGCGCGCGCAGTGGGCTCAGGTCGAGGTCGCCCCGGTCCAGGGAGGTGTGGTCCAGGAACACGGCGCGGCGATTGTTAGTCATCAACTGTACCTTTTGTGCATGTGGCTGAAGGCGTACTGTGGCGAGCCTAACAGATGAAACAATTCGTTACTGTCCGTTCCCAAGGAGCCTTCATGTACTGGACCGAGTTCTTGACCGTTGCCCTCATCCACCTGCTGGCGGTGGCCAGCCCCGGCCCGGATTTCGCCGTGGTGGTGCGTGAGAGCGTGACCCACGGTCGCCGCGCCGGCACCTGGACCGCATTGGGCGTGGGCATGGCGATTTTCCTGCACGTGGGCTATTCGCTGCTGGGGATCGGCCTGATCGTGTCCCAGTCGATCGTGCTGTTCAACGCCCTGAAATGGTTGGCGGCTGCGTACCTGCTGTACATCGGCTTCAAGGCGCTGCGGGCCAAGCCGGCGCCAGCGGGGGTGGAGAACTTGCACAAGGAAGCGGGCTTGCGCACCGCGCGTGGGGCGTTCACCTCCGGGTTCGTCACCAATGGCCTGAACCCCAAGGCGACGCTGTTTTTCCTCTCGCTGTTCACCGTGGTCATCAACCCCCACACGCCGCTGGCGGTGCAGGCCGGCTACGGGGTTTACCTGGCGGCGGCGACGGCGTTGTGGTTCTGCCTGGTGGCGATGCTGTTCAGCCAGCAGCGGGTGCGCGCCGGGTTTGCCCGCATGGGCCACTGGTTTGACCGCACCATGGGCGCGGTGCTGATTGCCATCGGCGTGAAACTGGCCTTCACCGAGATGCACTGATTGCGCTCAGGCGCTCCAGGGCACTGAGGTACTGGCGCGGGTTTTCCCCCAGCAAGCGGCAGAACATCGCGCTGAACGCACGGCCGCTGCTGTAGCCCAGCGCTTGTGCCACGCGCTGCACGCTGTCCCCGGCCAGCAGCCGGGGCAGGGCTTCCATCAGGCGCAGTTGCTGGCGCCAGGCATTGAAATTCATCCCCACTTGCTGCTGGAACAGGCGCGCCAGGGTTCGTGAACTGGCGCCGACCTGCTGCGCCCAGTCTTCCAGGGTGTTGGGGTGATCCGGGGTTTGCAGCAAGGCCAGGCAGATGGCTTGCAGGCGCCGGTCCTCGGGCATCGGCATGTGCAGGGGCAGGTGCTGCAGGGTGGCGATTTCCTCCAGCATCAGTTGCTGGATCAATGGGTTCTTAGCGTGCTGCGGGCTTTGCGCCGCCCGCAGGATCAACTCACGCAGCAGCGGCGTCACCGCCAGCACGCAGCACTGCTGCAGGTTGGGTGGCGACAGTTGGGCGTCGATAAACAGCGAGCGCACCCACACGTCCCCGGCCATGAAAATCTCATGCTCGACCCGCGGTGCGATCCATACCGCGCGGGTGGGCGGGATTACCCAGGCGCCTTGGCGGGTGACCACGCGCATGATCCCGCGCGCCGCATACAAGAGTTGCGCTTCGCGGTGCTGGTGCAGCGGCTGGTGTGCGCCATCAAGGTAGTCCTGGGGGTGGGCGATGACAGGGCCGTGGGGGAAGTGGCTGGTTAACATGTCTGTTTTGATGATTTTTATGTCCGTAATACGGTTTGCCGCCAAATTAGCATGACGTTTCGACTCCAACAAAAAAGCGTGCAGCGATGAACGAACCTCGAAACGTAATCCGCTACCTCAACGCAGCCCATGTGATCGATCACATGTTCATGTTGATTTTTCCCGCCGCCGTATTGGGCATGACCCAGGTGTTCGGCCTGGACTATGGCGCGATGATCGGCCTGTCCCTGGGCGGCTTCATTGCCTTTGGTGCCTGTTCGCTACCGGCCGGTTGGCTGGGTGACCACTGGAGCCGGCGGCAGATGATGCTGCTGTTTTTCTTCGGCATCGGTGCGTCGTCGATCTTCACCGGGCTCAGCAGCGGGGCGCCCATGCTGGTGGCGGGCCTGACGCTGATGGGCGTGTTCGCGGCGATTTATCACCCGGTGGGCACGGCGATGCTGGTGGGCTATGCGCAAAACCGCGGGCGGGAAATCGGCATCAACGGCATGTGGGGCAACCTGGGTGTGGCGTTTTCGGCGCTGGTGACTGGGCTGTTGGTGGCGAATTTTGGCTGGCGCTCGGCGTTTATCGTACCGGGGGTGATCGCTATCGCGTTGGGCCTGGGCTTTGCCTGGCAGGTGCGTGAGGAACCGAACCCGGTGCGCCCGCACACGCCGCTCAAGGGCGCGGCCGGGCAGCGGATTTCCATGGTCATGGTGTTCACCGTGCTGGCCCTGGCCACCGCCACGGGTGGGGTGGTGTTCAATGCCACCACCATGACCTACCCCAAGCTGTTCCAGGAGCGTTTGCACGATGTCTTCGCCTCGCCGCAAACCTTGGGCGTCGTTGTCAGCCTGGCCTACGCCTTTGGCGCGGTGGCGCAGCTGAGCATCGGCCGGGTGCTGCATCGTTTGAGCCTGAAGTGGCCCTTTGTCCTCCTGACCCTGCTCCAGGCGCCGCTGTTGTTCGCCTTGGGCTATGTCGATGGCTGGGCGGTGATCGTCCTGGGTGGGGCGCTGATGTTCGTGGTGTTCGGCCAGGTCACGGTGAATGACGCGATGGTGGCCAACTTCGTGGCACCGCAGTGGCAGTCGCGGGTGTTCGCGTTGCGTTACTGCCTGTCGTTCGGCGCCAGTGCGACGGCGATTCCGCTGATTTCTTTTGTCGAACCGCGCCATGGCTTTGTAGGGCTTTACCTGATTCTTGCGGCTTTTGCGGCGTTGACCTTCCTGGCCGCGCTGGCATTCCCACGTACGCCGTCTGAAGCGGCTGTGGGGCAAATGGCCTGACGACGGGCGCGGCGTTTTCTGTGGGTGGTGGCTTAAAGCTAGTATTTGACGCTGTGGCAAATCATTCCTTTGGCTGATTTAGCGGGCTGCAAGGGTCTCTAGAGTGCTGGCTTTCAGCCAAGACCGTGCAGTCAGAAAAGGGATTCTTATGTTGCAGACTCGCGTTATCCCGCCCGCAGAAGGCGCCTACCAATATCCGCTGCTGATTAAGCGGCTGCTGATGTCCGGCAGCCGTTACGAGAAGACCCGCGAGATCGTTTACCGCGACCAGGTGCGCTACAGCTACCCGACCCTCCTTGAGCGCGTCGCACGGCTGGCCAACGTGCTCACCGCCGCTGGCGTCAAGGCCGGTGACACCGTGGCCGTGATGGACTGGGACAGCCATCGCTACCTGGAATGTATGTTTGCCATCCCGATGATCGGCGCAGTGATCCACACCATCAACGTGCGCCTGTCACCTGAGCAGATTCTCTACACCATGAACCACGCCGACGATAAGTTGGTGTTGGTCAACCATGAATTCGTGGGCCTCTACCAGGGCATCGCCGGGCAATTGACCACCGTGCAGGCCACCCTGTTGCTCAGTGATGTGGAGCAGAAAACCGCCGACCTGCCGAACCTGGTGGGCGAATACGAGCAATTGCTGGCCGCCGCCAGCCCCCAGTACAACTTCGTCGACTTCGACGAGAACTCGGTGGCGACCACCTTCTACACCACCGGTACCACCGGTAACCCCAAAGGGGTGTATTTCACCCACCGCCAACTGGTGCTGCACACCCTGGGCGTGGCGACGGTCATGGGCAGCGTCGACAGCGTGCGGCTGCTGGGCACCAACGATGTGTACATGCCCATCACCCCGATGTTCCACGTGCACGCTTGGGGCTTGCCGTACGTGGCCACCATGCTGGGCCTCAAGCAGGTCTACCCGGGGCGCTACGACCCTGAATACCTGGTGGAGCTGTGGCGCCGCGAGAAGGTGACCTTCTCCCACTGCGTGCCGACCATCATGCAAATGGTGCTCAACGCCAAGGCGGCCCAGGACATCGACTTTGCCGGTTGGAAGATCGTCATCGGCGGCAGCTCCCTCAACCGCGCGCTGTACGAAGCCTGCAAGGCCAAGAACATCCAGTTGACCGCCGCCTACGGCATGTCCGAGACGGGGCCGCTGGTGTCGTGTGCGCACCTCAATGACGAGTTGATGGCCGGCACCGACGATGAGCGCATCACCTACCGGATCAAGGCCGGGGTGCCGGTGCCGTTGGTGGAAGCGGCAATCATCGACGACGACGGCAACTTCCTGCCCGCGGACGGTGAATCCCAGGGCGAACTGGTGCTGCGCTCGCCGTGGCTGACCGAAGGCTACTTCCGCGAACCGCAAAAAGGTGCGCAGTTGTGGGCCGGCGGCTGGCTGCACACCGGCGACGTGGCGACCCTTGACCACATGGGGGTGATCGACATCCGCGACCGGATCAAAGACGTTATCAAGACCGGCGGCGAGTGGGTGTCGTCCCTGGCCCTGGAAGACCTGGTCAGCCGCCACCCGGCGGTACGCGAAGTAGCAGTGGTGGGCATTCCCGACCCGCAGTGGGGCGAGCGCCCGTTTGCCTTGCTGGTGATCCGCGAAGGGCACGTGATCGGGGCGCGCGAGCTCAAGGAGCACCTCAAGCCGTTCGTTGAACTGGGACACCTGAGCAAGTGGGCGATCCCCAGCCAGATCGCCCTTGTTACCGAAATTCCCAAGACCAGTGTCGGCAAACTCGACAAGAAGCGCATCCGCCTCTACATCACCGAGTGGCAGGCCAACAACGCGACCTTTTTGTCCACGCTTTGAACCAGTTTGCCGTGCCCGCGCGGGCACGGCAGCCCCACCAAGCAAGCGCTTGGCTTGTCAAATCGGATTTTTCAGCCATTCTTCCCCGGTCGGCAGGGGCCGCACCCGGCAAAGGACTGTTCCAGAGTGGTTGGCAACTGCAAATCACACTTTAGAGGGATCAAGCAGTACTACCTGCTGGCTATAGTCCGCTCAAGGATTTTTAAGGACGCAGCAACCGCACACCATTGGGGGCGGCGCAACTCTGATTGACTACGGGACGACCTGGCTCCCGTCACTCAGAGCGTTTTTAAAAGTGCTCACTGCCATAACAATAAAGCACATGGAGTAGCGTCGATGACATCAGCAAACCAGTTCTGGCGCCGGGCGAAATTGCCCCTGGCGGTCAGTCTCGCCTCTACGCTCGCCGGGCCTGCATTCGGCGTCAGTTTCAACATCGGTGAAATCGAAGGTCAGTTCGATTCGTCCCTGTCGGTGGGGGCCAGTTGGTCAACCCAGAGTCCGAACAAGAACCTGATTGGTGTCAACAACGGCGGCCATGGCCTGTCCCAGACCTCCGATGACGGCCACGCCAACTTCAAGAGCGGCGAGACCTTCTCGAAAATCTTCAAAGGCATTCACGACCTTGAACTGAAGTACGGCGACACCGGTGTGTTTGTGCGGGGCAAATACTGGTACGACTTTGAGCTTAAGGACGAAAGCCGTCTGTTCAAGGATATCAGCGACGAAAACCGCAAGGAAGGCGCCAAGTCCTCCGGCGGGCAGATCCTCGACGCCTTCATCTACCACAACTACGCCATTGCCGATCAGCCGGGTTCCGTGCGCTTGGGCAAGCAGGTGGTGAGCTGGGGTGAAAGTACCTTCATCGGCGGCGGCATCAACTCCATCAACCCGATCGATGTGTCCGCATTCCGTCGCCCGGGTGCCGAGGTCAAGGAAGGCCTGATCCCGGTCAACATGTTCTACGTCTCCCAGAGCCTGACCGAGAACCTCTCGGCCGAAGCCTTCTACCAACTCGAATGGGACCAGACCGTCGTCGATAACTGCGGCACCTTCTTCTCCCAGCCCGACATCATCGCCGACGGTTGCGGCGACAACCTGCGGGTGTTGAACAAGCGTTCGCAGATCCCGGCCATCGCCCTGGGGCCATTGGCCCAGTTTGGCGTGGACGTCAACGAAGAAGGCGTGCTGGTGGCCCGTGGCGGCGACCGCGATGCCCGCGACAGCGGCCAGTGGGGCGTGTCGTTCAAGTACAACTACGCACCGCTGGACACCGAGTTCGGTTTCTACGCGATGAACTACCACAGCCGTGCGCCGATCTTCAGCGCCACCGCGGCGCCGCAGTCGATCTACACCCTGGCCCAAGGCCTGCCAGGCCCATTTGCGGCATTGGCGCCATTGTTGGTTGCGGGTAACTCCAAGTACTTCGTCGAGTACCCAGAAGACATCCGCCTCTACGGCTTGAGCTTCTCCACCACCCTGCCTACCGGCACGGCGTGGCAGGGTGAGATCAGCTACCGTCCCAACGCGCCGGTGCAGTTGAATTCCACCGACATCCTGTTCAACGGCGTGCGTCCCTTGGGCGGCCCGCTCGAGCATGCCTCGCTGCTCAACGGCCAGCCTGGCCAGGACCTGCACGGCTACCGCCGCAAGGAAATCACCCAACTGCAAACCACCTTCACCCACTTCTTCGACCAGGTCATGGGCGCCAGCCGTCTGACATTGGTGGGCGAAGTCGGCGTGACCTACGTGGGCGGGCTGGAAAGCACCTCCAAAGTGCGTTACGGGCGTGATCCGGTCTACGGCCCGGGCGAATTGCCCAATGGCACGTGCGAGTACCTCAACGGGCGCACCATCGCCGGTGCAGGCCCAGGCACCGCGAACAACAACGCCACCCGCAACTGCAACGACGACGGCTTCACTACGTCGACCTCCTGGGGTTACCGCGGTCGTGCCATCTGGGAATACAACGACGTGTTCGCCGGTGTGAACCTCAAGCCAAACGTGGCTTGGTCCCATGACGTCAGCGGTTACTCCCCTGGCCCTGGCGGCAACTTCGAGGAAGGCCGCAAGGCTGTTAGCCTCGGCGTGGATGCCGAGTACCAGAACACCTACACCGCGAGCCTGGGTTACACCAACTTCTTTGATGGCAAGTACACCACCGTTGATGACCGCGACTTCGTGGCACTCAGCTTTGGCATGAACTTCTAAGCACTGCATTTTCAGGACGAACGCACTTATGAAAATAACCAAAAGTCTGTTGCATGTCGGTGTACTGGGGCTGACGATGCTGGCCACCAGCGTGATGGCAGCGGTCCCGGCAGCCGAAGCGGACAAGTTGGGCAAAAGCCTGACGCCGATGGGCGCCGAAATGGGCGGCAACGCCGATGGCTCGATTCCAGCCTGGAAGCCCCTGGCCAAGAACGCCGGTGCAGTTGACGGCGGCGGCTTCCTGGCCGACCCGTTCGGCTCCGACAAGCCGCTGTTTACCATCGATGCCAAGAACGTCGAGCAGTACAAAGACAAACTCGCTCCGGGCCAGTACGCGATGATTAAGCGCTACCCGGAAACCTACCGCCTGCCGGTCTACCCGACCCATCGCGGGGCCACAGTGCCGGATGAGATCTTCGCGTCCATCAAGAAGAACGCCACCAACACCAACCTGGTGGCGGGCGGCAACGGCCTGGAAAATTTCGAAAACGCCATTCCATTCCCGATTCCGAAAAGCGGCGTGGAAGTGATCTGGAACCACATCACCCGTTATCGCGGCGGCAGCGTGGCGCGTACCGTGAACCAGGCCACCCCCCAGGCGAACGGTTCCTACAGCCTGGTGCAACTCAAGGAACAGTTCGTGTTCCGTGAAAAAATGAAGGATTTCGATCCGGCCAACCCTGGCAACATCCTGTTCTACTTCAAGCAGGAAGTCGCCGCTCCGGCACGTCTGGCCGGTGGTGTGCTGCTGGTGCACGAGACCCTCGACCAGGTTAAGGAACCGCGTTCGGCGTGGGTCTACAACGCCGGCCAGCGCCGCGTGCGCCGTGCCCCGCAAGTGTCCTATGACGGCCCGGGTACCGCCGCCGACGGCCTGCGTACCTCCGACAACCTGGACATGTTCAACGGTGCACCGGACCGTTACGACTGGAAGCTCGAAGGCAAGAAAGAGATGTACATCGCGGCCAACAGCTACAAGCTGGATTCGCCGAGCCTCAAGTACAGCGACATCGTCAAGGCCGGGCACATCAACCAGGACCTGACCCGTTATGAACTGCGCCGTGTATGGCACGTGGTCGGCACTTTGAAGTCCGGCATGCGCCATATCTACGCCAAGCGTGACTTCTACATCGACGAAGACACCTGGCAAGCAGCCGTCATCGATCACTACGATGGCCGTGGCCAACTGTGGCGTGTGGGTGAAGCCCATGCCGAGAGCTACTACAACGTGCAAGTGCCTTGGTACGCAGTGGAAACCCTGTATGACCTGCAATCGGGTCGCTACATGGCGCTGGGCATGAAAAACGAAGAGAAAAAGGCTTACGACTTCGGTTTCACGGCCACCAAGAACGACTTCACCCCTGCCGCATTGCGTCAGGCCGGTGTTCGCTAGACCCGTGTAAACAGAGGCCGCATCCTCTGCACGCCCCGACTGGTTCGGGGCGTTTTTTATGGGCGCGATAAAAGTCCTGAGCGGCAATATCAGCTTTTGAGCGCTATCAAGAGAATTTGTGTTTCGGGCTTTTTGTATTCATTTGTAGCAAACATCTTCAAACCGACGGTCTTTACCGCTAGTCTGCGGACATCTGCAATGCCGACAACAGCACATTAATAAGAGTTGGCTATGACTGACCTGTCCCGCATACCCGGGCCTTCCAGTGCTGCGGTTCCCGCCATGGAAGGGCGCTTTTACCGACCACCTTTGCCCGACGGCTATGTGCTTCGGCCTCGTTTGTGCGAGCGCCTGAGTGCCGGCTTGAGCGGGCGTTTGCTGTTGGTCAGCGCGCCGGCCGGGTTCGGTAAAAGCTCCCTGGCCGTCGAGTTCTGCCAGAGCCTGGCGCAGAACTGGCGGAGCCTGTGGCTGGGGCTGAGCCCGCGGGACAGCGACCCCGGGCGCTTTCTCGAACGCTTGCTCGATGGCTTGCAGCAGTATTTTCCGCACATGGGGCGCCAGGCCTTGGGCCTGCTGAAAATGCGCCAGCGCCATCAACCCTTCGCTTTTGAAGAATGGCTCGACGGCCTGCTGGATGAACTGAGTGACCACCTCTCGCCCGGCAACCCCCTGTTGCTGGTGCTCGACGACTATCACCTGGCCCAAGGCCCGGTGCTCGACCGCTGCTTGCAGTTTTTCTTCAACCACCTGCCCGAAGGCATGCGAGTGCTGGTGACCAGCCGCCAGCGCCCGGATTGGCATCTGGCGCGGTTGCGCCTCTCGCGCCAGCTCTTGGAACTCAGCGAGCAGGACCTGCGCCTGACCCACGACGAATCCCTGGCCTTGCTTGATCGCCACAGCAGTTCCCTGTGTGGCGAGGCCCTGGAAAGCCTGATCCTGCGCAGTGAAGGCTGGGTGGCCGGTTTGCGTTTCTGGTTGCTGGCCGTTTCCGAGGCCGGTAACGACGGTGCGTTGCCCCAGGCCTTGCACGGTGGCGAGGGGCTGATTCGCGACTATTTACTCGAAGAAGTGATCGATTGCCTGCCCCCGGAAGTGCAGTCCTTCCTTTACGACACGGCGCCCCAGGAGCGTTTTTGCAGCGAGCTGTGCGACGCGATCCGCGAGGCCCACGACAGCGCCGAGATCCTGCGTTACCTGCAAGCGCACCAGGTATTCCTCGTGCCGCTGGACGAGCAGGGGCACTGGTACCGTTATCACCACTTGTTTTCCGATCTGCTGCGCAGCCGCCCCACGGCCAATGCCGTGCTGCCAGCGGCCAGCCTGCACTTGCGCGCTTGCCGTTGGTTCAATGCCCAGGGCTTGCTGGACGAGGCGGTGGAGCAGGCGTTGCGCGCCGGGCACCTGGATGTGGCGGCGAACCTGGTACAAAACTTGTCCGAAGAGCAACTGCTGGCCGAACAGAACGTCGGCATGCTCCTGCGCTGGAAAATGGACTTGCCCGACAGCCTGCTCATCAGCACGCCACGCTTGATCGTGCTCTACAGCTGGGCGCTGGGGCTGGCTTGCCAGCTCGATGCCGCCGAGGAGTTGGCCAGCCACTTGAGCCGTTTCCTGCCCGCACCCTCGGCTACTGCGCAGAAATCCATGCTGGCGCAATGGCTGGCCCTGAGCGGGATCATCGCCCGAGGGCGCGGTAATCGGGAGTTGACTCAGCTCTATTGCACCGAAGCCCTGGAAAGCTTGCCGCAAAAGCGCTATGGGCAGCGGCTGATGTGCCTTTCCACCCTGTCGAACCTGGCGATCACCGACGCCGACCTGTGGCGTGCCCGCCGGTTGAACCGCGAGTCCCTGGAACTGGCCCAGCGCGTAGGAAATCCGCTGTTTGAAGCTTTGGCCCATTACGACCGTGCGCGAGTCCTGCAGGCGCGCGGGGAAATTCTGCGTTCTCTCGATGAAGTGCATGAGGGCTTGCAGCGTTTACAAGGGCTCTCGCCTCAACGCTTGTACGCCGTGCGTGCCCGTTTGACGCTGTACGAAGGTTTTTTGTTGACCCTGCGCCTGCAACCCGAGGCTGGATTGGCAAGGTTGCAGGCTGGGTTGGTCGAAGCACGGGCGTGCCGCGATATCAGCGTGTTGATTGGCCACTGCTCCATCGCCCGCCTCGAAGGCCAACAGGGTGACTTCGCCAAGGCTTTTGCCGAGTTGGCGGAGGCGGAGCGGTTGATGCACATCTGGGATGTACCGCCCATCTACTACCTGGCGATGATTACCCTGGTCAAATGCGAACTGTGGCTGGCCCAGGGCCGTACGGACCTGGCCGAAGCCTGGCTGGCTCGCCTGGGGCAAACCTATAACGGCGTCAACGCTGCGGCGCCGCCCGAGTTCCACCCGCAACTGCCGCTGCATATCGAACTTGAGCAGGCATTGCTCGATGTCATCCTGGGACGTGAGGCGGCAGCGCTGCAACGCCTGGATAAATTGATCGAGCACGGCCAGCAGAGCGGGCGGCAGATGCTGTGCGTGATGGCGTTGAACCAGAAAGTCGCGCTGCTATTGGGGAGTAACCGCGAAGCCCAGGCTAGCGAGGCGCTGATCGAGGCTTTTGAGATGGCGTCCGGCGGGGCCTTGCAACCTTTCCAGTGGCTGATCGCCGAGCATCCAGACTGGCTGCGGGCACAATTGCAATCCTGTGGCCAAGGCCCGCTGTTCCACAGCCTGGCCGAGCGCCTGCCCGCACCCGAGGCGCGCGACCCGGAGCCGAGCTACCAGGCCGAACACCTGAGCACTCGCGAACTGGCGGTGCTGCAACTGATCGCCCAGGGTTGCTCGAACCAGGAAATCAGCGACCAACTGTTCATCTCCCTGCACACGGTGAAAACCCATGCCAGCCACATCAACAGCAAGCTAGGGGTCGAACGCCGCACCCAGGCAGTGGCCCGGGCCAAGGAGTTAGGGGTGCTGGGGTAGCAAACTACTGCTGCAACCGCCCCATCGCGGCAGCGTCGTATTCGCGGATAACCTGCGGGGCAGGATTGAACACGACATGCCCGGCCGGCACGCTTTTGTTGAGGAAGGTGCCGGCGCCTACTACCGCGTTATCACCGAGTTCAAGGTCGTCGGAAATAATGCACGCGTGGGCATGCACCCTGACGCCGTCACCGATAACGAGCCTGATATCGTCCTGTTGCCCCTTGATGCCGATGGTGCAGTTTTGCCAGATCTTGAAGTTCTTCCCGATCTTCGCGTGGGAGGTGATGACAATGCCAGTGGGGTGGGCGATCCACAGGCCTTCACCCACTTCGGCGCCCATCATGATTTCCACATTGAACGTGCGGCTGGTTTTTTCATTGAGCAACTTGGCGCGGCGTCGCCAGAACTTACTGTCGCTTTTATTCATGGCGTAGGCCAGGCGATACCAGAAGATATAGCGATATCTATTGTTTCTGCGGCACTTCTGGATAATTCGCTTCCACTTGAACGGTTTGTCCAGGCTGCCAATGATTTCGATATGCCAATAACGTTTGGCTACCCGGAAAATATCAGCCAGCATGAATTTTTCCTTGGGTTTGTGCAGGGGTAGGGCTGGGTTGTGAAAGAACCAGGCCTATGGGTAACCAGAATACCAGCCAGTAAACACCTGGCCTGTTCATGACGGTGTGATAGTCGAACAGTGCAGTGGTGGTGGCAAATATCAAAAGAGACAAACCCACACCCCCTAGTGGCGTTGACCAATAAGAGCGAATCAGTGAACGTTTGAACGCAAGTATGAGCATGCTCAGTAGCAAGGTTAAACCGATGATTCCGTACTCATAGAAGAACTGCAGGAACAGGTTGTGAGCCTGATTGAAACAATGATTTTGCGCGATGCAGATCTCAAACTTGCGGCCCGCCCCTGCACCGATCAGCCAGAACTCTTTGATACGGTCAAACCACTGCCCCCAAATGATGTCCCTGAGGCTCAGGCCACGGCTGAACAAAACAGGCCACAGCCAGATGGCAAGTAAACCCGCCAGCCCTGCTGCCAGGAGCAGCCATTTTCTAGAGTGCCTGTTGTGATGAAGCAGCGCCGTCGTCAGGATGGCCAGGCCATAACCCAGCCAGACGCCACGAGAAAGGGTGCAATACAGGTAGAGCGATAAGCCACATAGGCAGACAGCGATCAGGGTAGACGTTACTCGGCTGTGCTTACCTGTCATTAATTGATGAAAACCATATACCCCGAAAAAACCGTAATACAGGGCGGCGATGATCGGGTTCTGGAAGTCGGCATACTTTTCATATCCCAGGCTGAATAAACGGTAATTGCCCAGGAAGATGTTTTTTTCTTGTGCGATCGATTGCACCACCAGGCTGGCGATTGCAAGAATGCCAGCAATGAAGAACGATACGTTCAAACACATCGTCAGCCGGTTCTCCCTGGCCAAGATGGCGACAGTTGCCAGGTACAAGAGCACATAGAGGGAGGTCTTGAATTGGGAGAAGGCCGAGTTTTCCGAATGGCTGTTTATGCCTGCAATGACGATTGTAAACAGCAGCATTGAAATAACAGGCAAGTAGGCCGTGCTGAAGATTTTCTTGCGTAGCTGAACGTCGAACAGGCACAGAATCAATGCGGGAATAAAAAGCCCGGCATTGGACAGTGTCGTATGTTTACTGCCATCCGTAATCAGGGGGATTCCGACGATGTGGGTAATGAATCCCAGTGTCAATATCATCAATGCGAAGCGCAGGAAAAAGTTACCTGTAAGAATCATGCAAAATCCATTATCTGGTTAGGTCCATTACTTACTGCCAGTGCAACGCAGCAGGACTTTGATAAGCCGTTATGATGCGAGCGGGCACGCGGCTTTTGCATTCCTTGCAATGACGCCAGGTACGAACATCTGTTTGGCGCGGATGTTTCAATCAATGGGACCGACCATTCCAGCGTGGGCCGGCAGTGTAGCCATGACTTCGCGTTGCATCATTAGTGATTGTCATTGGCTACCGGAGGGTGTCTAGAATGTGCCGCAAATCTTACAGGAGTCCCCATGCACGCAGCAAAGCCCCAACTCATCCGCGAAACCTTTCCTGTCGGCCCGTTGCAGTGCAACTGCACGATCATTGGCGACCCCGTGACCAAGAAAGCGATAGTCGTCGATCCGGGGGGTAATCACGAGTTGATTCTGGCGCGGCTCGATGCACTGGGGCTCAAGGTCGTCAGCATCATTCACACCCATGCCCACCTCGACCACTTCCTGGCCTCTGGCCAGTTGAAGGAGAAGACCGGCGCGACGTTGCACCTACATAAGCAAGACCAGTTCCTCTGGGACAACCTGGAGATGCAGTGTGGGATGTTTGGCGTGCCTTACGTGCCGGTACCGTCGCCGGACCGCTGGTTGGCCGATGACGAAGAATTGGCTTGCGGCTGCGGCGTGGCGTTGCATACGCCGGGACATACGCCCGGTTCCATGAGCTTTTGGTTTTCTGAGGCTAAGCTGTTGATTGCCGGTGACACCCTGTTTCGTCGTGGCGTCGGGCGGACGGACCTGTGGGGCGGTGACCAAGCCACCCTCGTGCGCTCGATCAAGCAGCGCCTATACACCCTGGACGAGGAGGCGACGGTGGTCACCGGGCATGGCCCTGACACTCACCTGGGCGATGAAATGCGTGAAAACCCTTTCGTACGAGCCTGAGTGCTGGGGTGGCGCGGAATTTTTGCCGATTGCCGTGTTCCAACGCCTGCACAGGTCCATGCCAAGGTCCGTTGCACCACAGAATGAAAAAAAGTAGGAGCTTTCCATGTTGACCTCGCGTCGTTTGATTATTGTCGCAACGGCTGTGGCCTTGTTGTCCGGCTGCGCCTCACCCAATCCCTATGATGGTGGCCAGGGGCAGGCCGACGGTTCCACGGGTATGAGCAAGACTGCCAAGTACGGTGGCCTCGGTGCATTGGCCGGTGCCCTGGCGGGCGCGGCAATCGACCACAACAACCGTGGCAAGGGCGCATTGATTGGCGCTGCGGTGGTCGGGGCTTCGGCCGCGGGCTACGGCTACTATGCCGACCAGCAGGAGAAGAAGCTGCGCGCCAGCATGGCCAACACCGGTGTGGAAGTGCAGCGCCAAGGCGATCAAATCAAGCTGATTATGCCGGGCAACATCACGTTCGCGACCGATTCGGCGAACATCGCCCCCAGCTTCTACCAACCTCTGAATAATCTGGCGAACTCGCTCAAGGAATTCAGCCAGAACCAGATCGAGATCGTGGGCTACACCGACAGCACCGGTAGCCGTCAGCACAACATGGACCTGTCCCAGCGCCGGGCGCAGAGCGTGGCGACTTACCTGACATCGCAAGGTGTCAGCGGTGCCAACCTGTCGGCGCGCGGTGCTGGCCCGGATAATCCAATTGCGAGCAATGGCGATGTGAATGGCCGTGCGCAGAACCGACGGGTCGAGGTCAATCTCAAGGCGATCCCAGGCCAGCAGTACCAGCAACCTCAGGGCCAGCAATATCAGCAGTACTAAATAAACGGCTGCTACGAAAAAGCCCGCCCGATCATTGATCGGGCGGGCTTTTTTATGTCGCTTGTGACCTGATTATTTTTTCAGGCCGTAGTGCTCGTCCAGCATCCCCGGTGCGTTGGGGGTTTTCGGGGCGTAGTCCCGTGGTGGTTCCTGGTCCCGTGGCGGCGTCAGGCGCTCGCGCGGTGCCTGGCTCGCGTCGGCGTGCAGGGCAGCCAGCAGGCGTTGGCGGGTCAGTTCGTCCAGGGCCAGGCGGTTGGCGCCCTCGGCGAGGTGGTCTTGCACCTCCTGGTAACTCTGAGTGAGTTTCTTGACCAGGGTCGCGGTGCTGTTGAAGTGGGTCACCACTTCATTCTGATAACTGTCAAAACGTTCCTGGATGTCGTCCAGCTGACGCTGCGTGCGGTTAGGCGCCGCATTGGGCAGCAGGCGAGCGACCAGAAATCCAATAGCGACACCGGCAACCAGGGCAAGAGTCGGCAACAACCAAACTAAGAGCGAGTGTTCCACGAGTCCTTCCTCTATAAACGGCTTTGCTTTACGTTAACGGCTCGAACCTGCGCTGTATACCGCGATTAGCTCGCAATAGATTGGCACAGACAATTTGCTAGACGAGTCGACCCGATTCGAGGTCACGGAGTTCCTTCCTTGCTGATGCGTGAAACCCCCGTAGTGATTGATGGCCCCGTGGGTCGTCTGGAAGCCTTGTACCTGGACAACGAGGCCCCCCGAGGCCTGGCCCTGATTTGCCATCCCAACCCGGTGCAGGGCGGCACCATGCTCAATAAGGTCGTATCGACCTTGCAGCGCACCGCCCGCGACGCCGGTTTGATTACCCTGCGCTTCAACTACCGAGGCGTGGGCGGCAGCGAAGGCAGCCACGACATGGGCAGCGGCGAAGTCGATGACGCCTGGGCCGCCGTCCAGTGGCTGCGGGCCAAGCACCCCGAACTGCCCCTGACTTTGATGGGTTTCTCGTTCGGCGGCTTTGTCGCGGCCAGCCTCGGCGGGCGCCTGGAGGCCACGGGCGAGACGCTCAAGCACTTGTTCATGATCGCTCCCGCAGTCATGCGCCTGGGCCCCAACGACCCGTTGCCGCTCAAGGGTGAGCTGACCCTGATCCAGCCCGACGCCGATGAAGTCGTCGAGCCGCAGTTGGTCTATGACTGGTCCGCCGCCCTGCAGCGCCCCCATTCCCTCGTGAAAGTGGCAGAATGCGGGCACTTTTTTCACGGCAAGTTGACCGATCTCAAGGATCTGATCCTGCCGCGCCTCTCGAATTGATTGCAGCCTGATAAGCGATTACCCATGACCACTCGTACGCGAATCCTCACTGGCATCACCACCACTGGCACGCCGCACCTGGGCAACTACGCTGGGGCCATTCGCCCGGCGATCCTGGCCAGCCGCGACAGCAATGCCGATTCTTTCTATTTCCTCGCCGACTACCATGCCCTCATCAAGTGCGATGACCCGCAGCGTATCCAGCGCTCGCGCCTGGAAATCGCCGCGACTTGGCTGGCCGGTGGCCTGGACGTGGATCGCGTAACCTTCTACCGCCAGTCCGATATCCCGGAAATCCCCGAGCTGACCTGGCTGCTGACCTGCGTGGCGGCCAAAGGCCTGCTCAACCGCGCCCACGCCTACAAGGCCTCTGTGGACAAGAACCTGGAAACCGGTGAAGACCCGGATGCCGGTATCACCATGGGCCTGTACAGCTACCCGGTGCTGATGGCAGCCGACATCCTGATGTTCAATGCCCATAAGGTGCCGGTCGGCCGCGACCAGATCCAACACGTCGAGATGGCGCGCGACATCGGCCAGCGCTTCAATCACCTGTTCGGCCAGGGCAAGGAGTTTTTCGCCATGCCCGAAGCGCTGATCGAAGAAAGCGTCGCCACGTTGCCGGGCTTGGACGGCCGCAAGATGTCCAAGAGCTACGACAACACCATCCCGCTGTTCAGCAGCGCCAAAGAGATGAAGGACGCCATTTCGCGGATCGTCACCGATTCGCGCGCGCCCGGCGAAGCCAAGGACCCGGGCAACTCGCACCTGTTCACCCTCTACCAGGCCTTCTCGACGCCGGCCCAGGCCGAGGAGTTGCGCAGCGAGCTATTGCAAGGCCTGGGTTGGGGCGAGGCAAAAAACCGCCTGTTCCAATTGCTCGATGCCGAGTTGGGCGAGGCCCGCGAGCATTATCACCAGTTGATTGCACGCCCGGCCGACCTCGAAGACATCCTGCAATTGGGTGCGAGCAAGGCGCGGGCCGTCGCTACGCCTTTCCTTGCACAGCTGCGCGAAGCCGTGGGCCTGCGCTCGTTTGTCAACCAAGCGCAGGTCGCCGCCGCGCCGAAAAAGAAAGCTGCGAAAACCGCGCGTTTTGTCAGCTTCCGCGAAGACGATGGCAGCTTCCGTTTTCGACTGCTGGCGGCGGATGGTGAACAACTGCTGCTGTCGCGCACGTTTGCCGATGGCAAGGCTGCCGGTGCCGTGACCAAGCACTTGCAGGGCGATGAAGAACTGGACCTGCGCACCGCCGCCAATACCTTCAGCCTGTGGTTGCAGGGGGAATGCGTGGCCGACGGCCCCGAGTTCGCCGACAGCGCGGCCCGCGACAGCGCTATTGCCGCTCTGCGCGCTGCCCTGGCGCCCCAACAGGACTAATGTGGTGGCGGCCCGACCAAGGGCTGATTGCCATTCTCCAGGGCCGTCGTTACAGTGACGGCCCGTTTTTGTTGCCTTGCTAACGAATTATGACGCCCCTAGAACGATATCAAGCTGATCTGAAACGCCCGGAATTCTTTCATGACGCAGCCCAGGAAACGGCGGTGCGCCATTTGCAGCGCCTGTACGATGACCTGATCGCGGCCTCGCAGAACAAGCCGGGTCTGTTGGGCAAACTGTTTGGCAAGAAGGATCAGGTGCCGGTCAAGGGGTTGTACTTCTGGGGCGGTGTGGGCCGGGGCAAGACTTACTTGGTCGACACTTTCTTTGAAGCCTTGCCGTTCAAGGAAAAATCCCGCACCCACTTTCACCGCTTTATGAAGCGCGTTCACGAAGAAATGAAGACCCTGCCGGGGGAAAAGAATCCGCTGACTATCATCGCCAAGCGTTTCGCTGACGAAGCGCGGGTGATCTGCTTCGATGAATTCTTCGTTTCCGACATCACCGACGCCATGATCCTCGGCACGCTGATGGAAGAATTGTTCAAAAACGGTGTCACTCTGGTGGCGACATCCAACATCGTCCCCGACGGTTTGTACAAAGATGGCCTACAACGTGCGCGCTTCTTGCCGGCTATTGCGCTGATTAAGCAGAACACCGACATCGTCAACGTCGATAGCGGCGTGGACTACCGCTTGCGTCACCTGGAGCAGGCCGAGCTGTTCCACTTCCCGCTGGACGAAGCAGCCCGCGAAAGCCTGCGCAAGAGCTTCCGCGCCCTGACGCCGGAATGCACCCAGGCTGTCGAAAACGATGTGTTGATGATTGAGAATCGCGAAATCCGTGCCCTGCGTACCTGTGACGATGTGGCCTGGTTCGACTTCCGTCAGCTTTGCGACGGGCCGCGTAGCCAGAACGACTACATCGAGTTGGGCAAGATCTTCCATGCCGTGCTGATTAGCGATGTGGAGCAGATGAGCGTCACCACTGACGACATCGCGCGCCGTTTCATCAACATGGTCGATGAGTTCTACGACCGTAACGTGAAGCTGATTATCTCTGCCGAAGTCGAGCTCAAAGATCTCTACACCGGCGGGCGCCTGAACTTCGAGTTCCAGCGCACCCTTAGCCGATTGTTGGAAATGCAGTCTCACGAATTCCTGTCGCGGGCGCACAAGCCGTAGGGCAATTCTGAAAAGTAAGAAGGCCTGCAGCGATGCAGGCCTTTTTTTGTGCCCAAATGCTTGTGGGCGCGAGGTTGATTTAGGCTGCCTGCTGGAACTGCTGGCGGTACTGGTTCGGCGACAGCTCGGTGTGCTGGCGGAACAGCCGTGCGAAGAAGCTTGCGTCGTCGTAGCCGACTTCGTAGCTGATGGTCTTGATGCTCTTGCGGCTGGCCGAGAGCAGGCCCTTGGCGGTCTCGATGCGTAGGCGTTGCAGGTAATGCAGCGGCTTGTCGCCGGTGGCGGTCTGGAAGCGGCGCATGAAGTTGCGAATGCTCATGCCGTGTTCGCGGGCCACATCTTCAAAGCGGAACTTGTCGGCGAAGTGTTCTTCGAGCCAGTGCTGGATCTGCAGGATGATGACGTCCTGGTGCAGCTTCTGCCCGCCGAAACCGATGCGGCCGGGGGAGTAGCTGCGTTGCACTTCGTAGAGGATGTCGCGGGCCACGGCTTGGGCGACGTTGGCGCCGCAGAAGCGTTCGATCAGGTAGATATACAGGTCGCAGGCCGAAGTGGTGCCGCCAGCGCAGTACAGGTTGTCTGCGTCGGTCAGGTGTTTATCTTGATTGAGCTGGACTTGAGGGAAGCGCTCTTCGAAAGCGTTGAAGAAGCGCCAGTAGGTGGTCGCTTCCTTGCCATCGAGCAACCCCGCCTCGGCGAGCCAGAACACTCCCGTGGCCTCGCCGCAGAGCACCGCGCCACGTGCGTGCTGGGCCCGCAGCCATGGAATCACCTGTGGGTAACGTTTGCACAGGGTTTCGAAATCGTCCCAGAAGGCCGGCAGGATAATCACGTCGGTATCGGCCAGGCCGCCGTCCACCGGCAGGATCACATCGCTGAAGCTGCACACCGGTTGGCCGTCAGGGCTGACCAGGCGAGTCTCGAAGGCGGGCGTGAGGCCCTGGCCCAATTGTTTACCGTAACGCAGGCTGGCCAGGTGGAAAAAATCCTTGGCTTGCATGAGGGTGGAGGCGAAAACCCGGTCGATCGCCAGGATGCTGACGCGCCGCAGGGGCGTGGAGAGTTGGATAGACATAATTCAATTTATTCTTATAGGGGAAAGTGGTCACCAGACGGCTGGATCGTCTTATTTTTTGTCGGATGTGTCCAGTGTCCTGTCGCGAGTGGGAGGCTTAGGCTCAAGAGCGCAATTTCTTCCAACAATAATTACAGGTGCCCTGCATGATCCCCAGAACCTTGTTCAGCCCCGAGCACGAGCTCTTTCGTGACAGTGTTCGTACCTTCCTCGAAAAAGAAGCCGTGCCGTTCCACAGCCAATGGGAAAAACAAGGCTACATCGACCGTCAGTTATGGAACAAGGCAGGGGAAGCGGGGATGCTTTGCTCCCATTTACCCGAGGAATATGGCGGGTTGGGTGCGGACTTTCTCTACAGCGCCGTAGTGATCGAAGAGGTGGGGCGCCTAGGGTTGACCGGCATTGGTTTTTCGCTGCACTCGGACATCGTCGCGCCCTATATCCTGCATTACGGCAGCGAAGCCTTGAAGCACAAATACCTGCCCAAACTGGTTTCGGGCGAGATGGTTACGGCCATTGCCATGACCGAGCCGGGGGCAGGTTCCGATCTGCAAGGGGTGAAAACCACGGCCGTGCTGGATGGCGACGAGTACGTGATTAACGGCTCGAAAACCTTCATCACCAATGGCTTTCTCGCCGACCTGGTGATTGTCGTGGCCAAGACTGACCCGAAGGCTGGCGCCAAGGGCACGAGCCTGTTCCTGGTGGAGGCGAACACGCCGGGTTTTGCCAAAGGCAAGCGCCTGGAAAAGGTCGGGATGAAGGCGCAGGACACCTCCGAGTTGTTTTTCCAGGATGTGCGCATCCCCAAGGAAAACCTGCTGGGTCAGGCCGGAATGGGCTTTGCGTATTTGATGCAGGAACTGCCACAGGAGCGACTGACCGTGGCGGTGGGCGGCCTGGCTTCGGCCGAGGCGGCGCTGCAATGGACGCTGGAGTACACCCGCGAGCGCAAGGCATTTGGCAAGGCGATTGCGGAGTTTCAGAACACCCGCTTCAAGCTCGCGGAAATGGCCACTGAAATCCAGATCGGCCGGGTGTTCGTCGACCGCTGCTTGGAGCTGCACCTACAAGGGAAACTGGATGTGCCGACCGCTGCGATGGCCAAGTACTGGGGCACTGACCTGCAATGCAAAGTGCTCGACGAGTGTGTGCAGTTGCATGGCGGTTACGGTTTCATGTGGGAATACCCGGTGGCACGGGCCTGGGCGGATGCCCGGGTGCAACGGATCTATGCCGGGACCAACGAAATCATGAAAGAAATCATCGCGCGCTCCCTGTAAAAGAGTGCCTGCTCCCACGGAGTGTTCCCTGTGGGAGCAGGTCTACGGTTCGATCAAGGGGCCGGGTTCGGCAGTGCCTTGTGGATCGCCTCGATACCCGCCACAACTTCCTGCGACAACACCAGCTCGGCGCTCGCCAGGTTGCTTTGCAGTTGCTCCAGAGTGGTCGCGCCAATGATGTTGCTGGTCACGAACGGCTGTTGGGTGACGAATGCCAGGGCCATTTGTGCCGGGTCCAGGCCATGTTCGCGGGCCAAGGCCACGTAGCGGCTGCACGCGGCTTCCGACTGCGGGTTGAAATACCGGCTGAAACGGCTGTAGAGGCTCAGACGCCCCTTGGGTGGCCGGGCCCCGCCCTCGTACTTGCCGGACAGCATGCCGAACGCCAGCGGCGAGTAGGCGAGCAGCCCGCACTGTTCGCGCAGGGCGATTTCCGCAAGGCCCACTTCAAAGGTGCGGTTGAGCAGGTTGTACGGATTTTGGATCGATACGGCCCGCGGCCAGCCGCGGGTTTCGGCCAGGGCAAGGAATTTCATGGTGCCCCACGGCGTCTCGTTCGACAGGCCGATATGGCGGATCTTACCGGCCTTGACCTGCTCGTCGAGGGCTTCAAGGGTTTCTTCAAGGGGCGTGAAGTCTTCGTCGGCCTTGTGGGTGTAGCCCAGTTGGCCGAAGAAATTGGTGCTGCGTTCCGGCCAGTGCAGTTGGTAGAGGTCGATCCAGTCGGTCTGCAGGCGCTTGAGGCTGGCGTCCAGGGCTTGGACGATATGGGTGCGGTTGTGCTTGAGCTGGCCGTCGCGGATGTAATCGATGCCGTTGCCGGGGCCGCCGATTTTGCTGGCCAGGACCCAGTCCGCCCGGTCGCTACGGGCCTTGAACCAATTGCCGATATAGCGCTCGGTATCGGCGTAGGTTTGTGCCTTGGGCGGCACGGGGTACATCTCGGCGGTATCGATGAAATTGACCCCGGCCTGCTTGGCCATTTCAATTTGGGCGAAGGCTTCAGCCTGAGTGTTTTGCTCGCCCCAGGTCATGGTCCCGAGGCAGAGGGCGCTTACATTCAGTTCGGTTCGGCCCAGCTTGCGATAGTCCATCGGATGCTCCTTCGGCAAAACATTCATAAAAGCAGGTTGAAAATTTTTTCGCAATCTGCATAATTACGCCCCTCTTTCTGCAGTGGAAGTGATGCGCCGCCTGCCGAAGAATCTTGCCGTTGAACGGACGCGCTGACCCGAGCCCCCGATAGCGTCTGTATCCGGCTGCCTTTGACTTGTCAAAGTACGCACTATTCAGTAAGATCCGCCGTCTAATTTACAGGGCGGCCCCTGAGGCTATAAAGAATGAAAACTTTTACTGCTAAACCGGAAACAGTAAAGCGCGACTGGTTTGTCGTCGACGCTGCTGGTCAGACCCTGGGTCGTCTGGCCACCGAGATCGCGAGCCGTCTGCGTGGCAAGCACAAGCCTGAGTACACTCCTCACGTTGACACCGGCGATTACATCGTCGTCATCAACGCCGAGCAAATCCGTGTAACCGGCGCTAAAACCACTGACAAAATGTACTACTCCCACTCCGGTTTCCCGGGCGGCATCAAGTCGATCAACTTTGAAAAGTTGATTGCCAAGGCCCCTGAGCGCGTGATCGAGACTGCGGTCAAAGGCATGCTGCCTAAGAACCCGCTGGGTCGCGACATGTATCGTAAGCTGAAAGTCTATGCGGGCGCTGCTCACCCTCATACTGCTCAGCAGCCCCAAGAACTGAAGTTTTAACGGAATAGTTCATTATGTCGGCGACTCAAAATTACGGCACTGGCCGTCGCAAGACCGCAACCGCACGCGTTTTCCTGCGTCCGGGCACTGGTAACATCTCGATCAACAACCGCACCCTGGACAACTTCTTCGGCCGCGAAACTGCCCGCATGGTAGTTCGTCAGCCGCTGGAATTGACCGAGACCGTTGAAAAGTTCGACATCTACGTCACTGTTATCGGTGGCGGTGTAAGTGGTCAGGCTGGCGCAATCCGCCACGGTATCACTCGCGCTCTGATGCAGTACGACGAAACCCTGCGTGGCGCTTTGCGCAAAGCTGGCTTCGTAACTCGCGATGCTCGTGAAGTTGAACGTAAGAAAGTTGGCCTGCGTAAAGCGCGTAAGCGTCCGCAGTACTCGAAGCGTTAATTCGCTTTTGCGTTCAAAAGCGCCCAGTTTCCTCACGGAGCTGGGCGTTTTTTATGGGCGTTCGTTTTTGGTGTGACAACTTGCCACAGCCGTAAAACCCCTATACTACAAGGCTTCTGGCTATCCATGGGTGGTAATTACCTTGTCAGAATAGGGGCTTTTCATTACCATTCTGCAAAATTTTTATAAGTTCAGATTTTTACTTAGTAGATGCCTGATTTAACAGGCCACAAAGCTGATGGGAGAGGACTGAATGAGCAATGACGGCGTGAATGCAGGCCGGCGTCGCTTCTTGGTAGCAGCCACATCCGTGGTGGGTGCTGCAGGAGCGGTGGGGGCTGCGGTCCCGTTCGTGGGGTCATGGTTTCCCAGTGCCAAGGCGAAAGCCGCAGGTGCACCGGTGAAGGTGAATGTCAGCAAGATTGAGCCAGGCCAGCAGATGGTTGCTGAGTGGCGCGGTCAGCCGGTATTCATTGTCCGCCGGACTGAGGAAATCCTGGGGAATCTGAAGAAGATCGAGGGCCAGCTATCTGACCCTGACTCCAAGAATTCGGTACAACCGACCTACGTCAACCCGGAGTTGCGTTCGATCAAGCCAGAGATTCTGCTGCTGATCGGGATCTGTACGCACTTGGGTTGTGCCCCGACCTTCCGTCCAGAGGTGGCGCCTGCCGACCTGGGCAAGGATTGGGTGGGCGGTTACTTCTGCCCTTGCCACGGTTCTCACTACGATCTGGCTGGCCGCGTCTACAAGTCGCAACCTGCGCCGCTGAATCTGCCTGTGCCACCACATTCCTATGATTCGGACGATGTCATAACCATCGGTATCGATACGGAGAACGCGTGATGAGCAAGTTCATGGATTGGGTTGATGCGCGCTTTCCCGCGACCAAGATGTGGGAAGACCATCTCAGCAAGTATTACGCTCCAAAGAACTTCAACTTCTTCTACTTCTTTGGCTCCCTGGCCCTGCTGGTTCTGGTGAACCAGATCGTTACCGGTGTCTGGCTGACCATGAGCTACACCCCGTCGGCGGAAGAGGCGTTCGCTTCCGTCGAGTACATCATGCGTGACGTCGAGTACGGCTCGATCCTGCGTCTGTTGCACTCCACCGGCGCTTCGGCGTTCTTCATCGTGGTCTACCTGCATATGTTCCGTGGCTTGCTCTACGGTTCGTACCAGAAACCGCGTGAGCTGGTGTGGGTCTTCGGCATGCTGATCTACCTGGCGCTGATGGCGGAAGCCTTCATGGGCTACCTGCTGCCTTGGGGCCAGATGTCCTACTGGGGCGCGCAGGTCATCATCTCGCTGTTCGGTGCGATCCCGGTTATCGGTGACGACCTGACTCAGTGGATCCGTGGTGACTACCTGATTTCCGGCATCACCTTGAACCGCTTCTTTGCGCTGCATGTTGTAGCCCTGCCGATCGTAATCCTCGGTCTGGTAGTGCTGCACATCCTGGCGCTGCATGAAGTCGGCTCGAACAACCCCGATGGCGTGGATATCAAGAAGCACAAGGACGAGAACGGCGTACCGCTCGATGGTATTCCCTTCCATCCGTACTACACCGTGAAAGATATCGTTGGCGTCGTAGTGTTCCTGTTCGTGTTCTGCTCCATCGTGTTCTTCTTCCCGGAAATGGGCGGCTACTTCCTGGAGAAGCCTAACTTCGAGCAGGCGAACCCGTTCAAGACCCCTGAACACATCGCACCGGTCTGGTATTTCACGCCGTTCTACGCAATTTTGCGGGCGGTTCCGGACAAGCTCATGGGCGTTATCGCCATGGGCGGCGCCATCGCTGTGCTGTTCGTCCTGCCTTGGCTTGACCGCAGTCCGGTCAAATCCATGCGCTACAAGGGCTGGATGAGCAAGATCTGGCTCTGGGTGTTCTGCATTTCGTTCGTGATCCTGGGTGTGCTGGGTGTGCTGGCGCCGACTCCGGGTCGTACGTTGCTGTCGCAGGTATGTACCTTCCTGTACTTCGCCTACTTCATTCTGATGCCGTTCTACACCAGGCTTGAGAAGACCAAACCGGTTCCGGAAAGGGTGACTGGCTGATGAAAAAGTTATTCGCTGTACTGATCCTCGCTGCTTTGCCTGTGTTCTCCTTTGCGGCTGAACACGGTGGTCCAGAGCTGGAAAAGATCGATATCGACCTCGCTGATAAAGCGGCACTGCAAGATGGCGCACGTACGTTCGCCAACTACTGCATGGGCTGCCACAGTGCCAAGTTCCAGCGCTATGAGCGTGTAGCTGACGACCTGGGGATTCCTCATGATCTGATGCTTAACAACCTGGTATTCACTGGCGCCAAGATCGGCGACCACATGAAGATCGGCATGCAGCCTGCTGACGCCAAGACCTGGTTCGGTGCGGCACCGCCCGACCTGACCCTGGTGGCCCGCGTTCGCGGTACCGATTGGCTCTACGGTTACCTGAAATCGTTCTACGAAGATCCATCGCGTCCTTTCGGGGCGAACAACAAGGTCTTCCCGAACGTCGGTATGCCTAACGTCCTGGCCGGCCTACAAGGTCGCCAGGTCGTGGGTTGCAAGCAGGTTCAAGTCGTCGAAGACGGTAAGAAGCAATATGATCCGTTGACCGGCACGCCTCTGACTCACGAAGCGTGCGACCAACTGACCATCTTGCCGAAAACCGGCGCGCTGACTGAAGAGCAGTTCGATGAGAAGGTCAAGAACCTGGTGACCTTCCTGGCCTACTCGGCCAACCCGGTCAAGCTGGAGCACCAACGTATCGGTACTTACGTGTTGCTCTACCTGGCTTTCTTCTTCGTATTCGCTTACCTGCTCAAGCGCGAATACTGGAAGGACATTCATTGATAAAGCTGTAAACCATTGCTGTTAATCGCGCGCGCCCAGGGGCGCCTCCGCAAAATTAGGGAAGCCGGCATCGTCCGGCCTCTCTATGGGAGGCGCCCTCTGGGCGCGCGCGTTTTTCCGCTTTCGATAATTTCAACAAGCGAGGAGGACCGCCATGGGCGTGACCAATCGGTTGGCCTGTTACTCCGACCCCGCCGACCACTATTCCCACCGAGTACGCATCGTGCTCGCAGAGAAGGGTGTCAGCGCCGAGATCATCAGTGTGGAGGTGGGGCGTCATCCGCCGAAACTGATCGAAGTGAACCCTTACGGCAGCTTGCCCACCCTGGTCGATCGTGACCTGGCGTTGTGGGAGTCAACCGTGGTGATGGAATATCTGGATGAGCGTTATCCCCATCCACCCTTGCTACCGGTCTATCCGGTGGCGCGTGCTAATAGCCGCCTGCTGATTCACCGCATCCAGCGTGACTGGTGTGGCCTGGTGGATTTGATTCTGGATCCACGCAGCAAAGAAGCGGCGCGTGTGCAGGCCCGCAAGGAATTGCGCGAAAGCCTGACGGGGGTTTCGCCACTGTTCGCGGACAAGCCGTTTTTCCTCAGTGAGGAACAAAGTCTGGTGGACTGCTGCCTCTTGCCGATACTCTGGCGCTTGCCGATTCTTGGTATTGAGTTGCCGCGGCCTGCCAAGCCGCTGCTTGATTATATGGAGCGCCAGTTTGCGCGCGAGGCTTTCCAGGCGAGCCTGTCTGGTGCCGAGCGCGACATGCGCTAAGGCTTAAGGAGCCGCTATGAACTCCAGTCGACCTTATCTGGTCCGTGCGCTCTATGAGTGGATTGTGGATAACGATTGCACCCCGCACATGCTGGTCAATTCCGAGTACCCCTCGGTGCAAGTGCCGCAAGGCTTTGCCAGTGACGGACAGATTGTCCTGAACGTTTCGCCCAGTGCTGTGCGGCATTTGCATATGGATAACGACGCGGTCAGCTTCGAAGGGCGTTTCGGCGGTGTGCCGCACACGCTGTTCGTGCCCGTCGGGGCGATCCTGGGTATCTATGCCCGGGAGAATGGCCAGGGCATGGTTTTTGACCTGGATTCGTCCATGGACGAAGATGACGACGTGGAGCCGGATGATGACGGTCCGCCACCCGATAGCGAACCGCCGCGCCCCAGTGGCCGGCCAAGCTTGAAAGTGGTCAAGTAACAAAAAAGGCGATCCAGAAATGGATCGCCTTTTTTAATGCCGCCAGGTTTGCAGGTGTCAGTCGATGTACTCGAACAGCTTGACGATCTTCTGCACGCCGGAAACGCCTTGCACCAGGTTGGTGGCCTGGGCCGCTTCCTGTTTGGTCAGCAGGCCGAGCAGGTAGACGATGCCGTTCTCGGTCACCACCTTGATGCGCGAGCCGGGAATGTTGGCATCGGCCAGCATCTGGGTTTTGATTTTGGTGGTCAGCCAGGCGTCATTCTGGCGAGCCAGAAGGGAAGAGGGCGCGATCACTTGCAGTTCGTTGTGCACGCGCTTGACTCGCTGAACGCTGCTGGCGGCCTGTTCGGCCTGGGCCTTGAGGTCGGCGCGTGGTGTCTGTCCGGCGAGCAGTACGACGCCGTTGAAGCTGGTGACGACGATGTGGGAGTTCTTATCCAGGTCCGGGTTGGCCTTGGCCACGTTCACACCGACTTTGGTTTCGATCAGCGAGTCGTCGATCTTACTGCCAAAGGTGCGGGTGCCACGGTCGTCTTCGATGGGCTTTTCACGGCTGGCGCTCACCACGGAGGTGCAGCCGCTGATGCTCAGGCATAGGGTCAAGGCCGCGAGGCCAAGTCGATAAGGGGTCATTCTTCACTCCCGAACAATTGGCTGTCGATCAAGTCGCAAAGGCAATGGATCGCCAGCAGGTGGACTTCCTGAATGCGTGCGGTGACGGTGGCCGGTACGCGTATCTCGACATCTTCCGGCAGCAGCAGCGAAGCCATGCCGCCACCATCGCGCCCGGTCAATGCTACGACAATCATGTCGCGATCATGTGCGGCCTGGATCGCCTGAATAATGTTGGCCGAGTTGCCGCTGGTGGAAATCGCCAGGAGTACATCGCCCGGCTGGCCCAGGGCGCGGATCTGCTTGGAAAAAATCTCGTTGTAGCTGTAGTCGTTGGCGATCGAGGTGATCGTTGAGCTGTCGGTGGTCAGCGCAATGGCTGGCAGGCTCGGGCGTTCGCGCTCGAAGCGGTTGAGCAGCTCGGAGGAGAAGTGTTGGGCATCGCCAGCGGAGCCACCGTTGCCGCAAGAAAGCATTTTGCCTTCATTGAGCAGAGTGTTGACCATGACCTGGCTGGCCAGCTCGATGTGCGGTGCAAGGACTTCCATCGCCTGTTGCTTGGTATCGATACTGGCCTGAAAAAGCTGGCGAATTCGCGATTGCATGTCCATCTGTGTGACCTTAAGTAGCGCGGCTTTTCAGCACATGAATGTGCAGCCCGCAAAGCAAAGAGCAAAAGTGTCGAGTGAAGATTGTCGGCTTGGCCTGGGTGCCCGGGTCAGCTGTCAAAGGCGTTTTGCAGCCAGTTCAAGGCTGGTGCCGAGCCGGTGGTGCTGTCTATCGCGACCACGTCGAAGCGGCAGGGGTGATCTGCCCAGCGTGACTCGCTTTGTAAAAAGTACTGCGCGGCGAGGATCAGTTTCTGACGCTTGCGCTCATCGATACTGCCAAGCGCACCACCCCATTGGGTGTTCTTTCTGTAGCGAACTTCGACGAATACTACTGTATCGCCATCAAGCATGACCAGATCAAGCTCACCGCGCTTGCACAGCCAGTTCTGCGCCAGCAGGCGCAGGCCCTGTTGCTGGAGATGCCGGAGCGCGTGGTTCTCGGCATCTCTTCCATCTTGCTGGTGTGAGCGCTCGGGCATCAGCGCGGCGTGTCGGGCAGGCGCTGGACCTGGCCGCTGACAAACTGAGCCCAGGGCAACTGGCGCTGAACCCGCTGCGAAGGGGTCATGGTCAGGCTGCCGGAAGCGCCTTCGATGCGGCTGTCAGGCAGTGCCTTGAGCTGGCCCAGACGTGGTGCCAAACGGTAGGCATCTACGCCCATGGCGTACAGGCGACCCAGGCTACCGCCGGCTTGTGGCCATTGCGCGGCGACTTGGCGACGCAGGGGGTCGTTGGCGTCGAGCAGCCATGGCGTTTCGCAGAAGCGCACGCCATTCATGTCGTTGTATTGGTTTTGATCGCCGCTGGCGCTGAACACATGGGACGTGGCGTACACAGGCACATCGCCAGCGTACTGGAAGTTCAGGGTCGGTTTGATCTGCTGGGCTTGTTGCGGCGTGGCGGCCAGGAAGATGAACTCGATGTCCTGGCGGCGTGCCGGTTGCGCCGCGACTTGCGAGCCAACGGTGCTCTGCAGGCTCTTGGCCCGGCCTTCGCTCTGGCGCAACTGGAACAGGTCGGCGATTTGCTGGGCCAGGGCCACCGGTTGGTCGACACGCACGACGCCGAGCACGGAGCCGCCATTGCCTTCCCAATCCTGGCGGAACGCCTTGAGCACACGGTCGCCCCATTCGCCTTTAGGCACCATCACGGCGGCACGCTGCAAGCCATCAGCACGGGCGCGTTGCGAAACTTCGCGCGCCTCGTCTTCAGCGGCGAGGCCAAACTGGAACAGTTGCGCCGGGCCTTGATCGCCTTCGCTGTAGTTCAGGGCGAGGGTGGTGATAGGCAGTTGCGGGCGAGCGCTGAGCTGCTTGACCAGTGGTTTTTCCAGCGGGCCGATCACCAGTTGCACGCCGTCGGCCTGGGCCTTGCGGTAAAACTCGTCCAGGGAGGTCAGGCGCGAGCTGTCATAGAACTGAACGCTAGGTGGCTTCTGGCCGGCTTGCAGGGCTTGGTAGTGCGCCGCCATGAAACCTTCGCGCAATGCCTTGGCCACGGACGCCAGGGGGCCATCCTGAGGTAACAGCAGGGCGATTTTGTTCAGAGGCTGGCTAGCCAGTTCCTTGAGCTTGACCAGTGGCGTGGGCAGTTGCAGGGCGGCTGGGTGCTTTGGATTCTGGGCGCGCCAGCTATCGATCGCGGCTTGTTGCTGCTCAAGCGTGCCAGCAGTCTTAACCGCCAGGGCCAGGCTGAGCCAGCCGCCCAGATCGTCGGGGCTGGCAGGCTGTAATTGGTCGGTGGGCAACGAGGCGATCAGGGTCCAGATGGCTTCGTGGTTTTTGCCGGCTGCTTCGCCGCTGAGCATGGGTGCAACCGTAATGCGTTCCCGTGCTGCAGCGAGGGTCTGGCCGTCGGCTTCCAATGCGCGAGCATGCACGCTGCCAGTGCGCACCCGCTGCTCGGTGGGCATTTCGCCCAGACGTTGCAGGCTCGGATGGCTCAGGGCGGTGAGGGCGGCCTTGGGTTGGTTGCGAGTCATGGCCAGTTCAGCTGAAAGGGTGCTGGCGAATACCTGTTGGCCGGGTTTGAGTGAGTCCAACGGTACTTGCGCCAGAATCTGCGCCGATTGACCGGCATTGCCCTGGCGATAGGCCAGGTCTGCGGCGCTGAGGCGCAATAGGGCGGCTTTTTCCGGGTTTTTGCTGGTGGCGGCCTGTTCGAGCAGTTGCTCGATGCTGGCATCCGGGGTTCGTGGGAGTTCGCCAAGGCTGGACGAGGGCGAGCTGGCGCAAGCGGCCAATAGGGCGGCAAGGCAGAGGGCAGAGAACAGCCGCAGGCAAGCGATCATGTAAGTGTTCCTGATACTCGATCAAATTAGCGTGGAATTGTACCCAAGCACTGGCCGGGGCGCGATGTTACTGGCGTCAAACTGTCAATTTAGGTCGTGCATGGCTGTTATAGGCACATAAATGACAATCGACCGCATTGCGCGAGCCTTTGCAGGGGCACGTTTTCATCACCTCTACGCGCTACAATGGCGCTTTTGTCGATCAAGAGGTGTGCGCTTTGACTGCTCCAGGTGCTTTGAATTCCGCTGCTGGCTCGCTTTATGTGGTGGCGACGCCCATCGGTAACCTGGACGACATCAGTGCGCGGGCGCTGAAAATCCTCCGTGACGTCGCGCTGATCGCCGCCGAGGACACGCGCCACTCGTTGCGCCTGTTGCAGCATTTCGGTATCCCTACGCCGCTGGCCGCTTGCCATGAGCACAACGAGCGCGACGAGGGCAGCCGGTTCATCACCCGATTGTTGGCAGGGGATGACGTGGCGTTGATCTCCGACGCGGGCACGCCGCTGATTTCCGACCCTGGTTATCACTTGGTGCGCCAGGCGCGCGCAGCAGGCATCAATGTGGTCCCAGTGCCGGGCGCCTGTGCGTTGATCGCGGCGCTGTCTGCCGCGGGGCTGCCTTCGGACCGGTTCATCTTCGAGGGCTTTTTGCCCGCCAAGGCTGTTGGCCGCCGCGCGCGCCTGCAGCTATTAAAGGAAGAGCCACGCACGCTGATCTTCTACGAGGCGCCGCACCGCATTCTCGAATGCCTGCAAGACATGGAACTGGTGTTTGGCGGCGAGCGCCCGGCCTTGCTGGCGCGGGAGCTGACCAAGACCTTCGAGACGCTCAAGGGCTTGCCGCTGGCGCAGTTGCGCGGGTTCGTCGAGGGCGATAGCAACCAGCAGCGCGGTGAGTGTGTGGTGCTGGTGGCAGGCTGGACCGCGCCGCAAAGCGACGAGGCGATCAGCGGCGAAGCCATGCGCATCCTGGACTTGCTGCTCAAGGAAATGCCCTTGAAGCGCGCCGCAGCCCTGGCGGCGGAAATCACCGGTGAGCGCAAGAACATGCTGTATCAGGTGGCGTTGAGCAAACAGCAGGCAGAATAACCGGGCGGTGCGTCAGGCAAAAAGGTGCTTGGCCCTTGTTCTTGGGGCGATGTGCCGTTAACCTGCGCGGCGGAGAGTCGATCGGACAGTCGCTGCCCTCTATGAAAATTAGGGGGGGGAGGAAAGTCCGGGCTCCATAGGGCGGAGTGCCAGGTAATGCCTGGGGGGCGTGAGCCTACGGAAAGTGCCACAGAAAATAACCGCCTAAGCACTTCGGTGCCGGTAAGGGTGAAAAGGTGCGGTAAGAGCGCACCGCACGTCTGGCAACAGTTCGTGGCTAGGTAAACCCCACTCGGAGCAAGACCAAATAGGGTTCCAAGGCGTGGCCCGCGCTGGAACCGGGTAGGTTGCTAAAGGTGTCCAGTGATGGCCACCGTAGACGAATGACTGTTCAAGACAGAACCCGGCTTACAGATCGACTCTCCACCTCTTTCCCTCCCTGCTGGAATCACTGGCAGAAGCGCATTTGTAATACCGAAAAAATCTTACTCTTAATAAATCACTTTAACTTCCGGTCGTAGCTTTTTGAGCTGATGGAAGTTAATGGGTGCAATTCGCCGCCAAATTACTGCTGCCCCTTCTTTTACGCTCCTAAATATCCGTTCTGTAAGACTTTTCCTTTAGTCCGCGCCTTGACGGTGTGGTGGGCGCATTCCTATAGTGTGCGCAAGTGGCGGAAAGTGGCATGAAGTGGGTTTTTTGAGCGCAAAACGCTAATATTTGGAGAAGCGCAGACGTGTTTCGCGGAGCTAACGCTATCAGTCTCGATGCAAAGGGCCGTCTCGCCATGCCGAGCCGGTACCGTGACGAGCTCGTTTCGCGAAGTTCCGGTCAGTTAATCGTCACGATCGACGCCGTTGATCCTTGTTTATGTGTTTACCCGCTCGATGAGTGGGAGCTGATCGAAACCAAACTGCGCGCACTGCCTTCTCTGCGAGAAGAGAACCGCCGCCTGCAACGCTTGCTGATTGGCAATGCCGTGGATCTGGAGCTCGATGGCAGTGGCCGTTTCCTGGTTCCGCCCCGTTTGCGCGAATACGCCAAGCTCGATAAACGCGCCATGCTGGTGGGCCAACTGAACAAGTTCCAGTTATGGGACGAAGATGCCTGGGATGCGGTTTCTGCCGCTGACCTGGCTGCCATTCAACAACCGGGCGCCATGCCTGATGAACTGCGTGATTTGATCCTGTGACTATTGATAGCGGCTTTAACCACATCACCGTACTGCTTGACGAAGCCGTTGAGGCTCTCGCCGTACGTGCTGATGGCTGCTATTTGGATGGCACGTTCGGGCGCGGTGGGCACAGCCGCTTGATCCTCAGCCACCTTGGGCCAGAGGGACGGCTGCTGGGGTTCGACAAGGACCCTCAAGCGATTGCCACAGGGCAAGCGCTAGCGGCCGAAGACGGCCGCTTTGTCATTGTGCAGCGCAGTTTTGCCGAGTTGGGTGCCGAAGTCGCCGAGCGCGGCATGGCCGGCAAAGTCAGCGGCGTGCTGCTGGACCTTGGCGTGTCGTCGCCGCAGCTCGACGACCCGGAGCGCGGCTTCAGCTTCATGAACGATGGCCCCCTCGACATGCGCATGGACCCGTCGCGCGGGGTCAGTGCTGCCGAGTTCGTCAATACCGCACCCGTGGAAGAAATCGCCCGTGTCTTCAAGGAATACGGCGAAGAGCGCTTTTCCGGGCGTATGGCTCGTGCCGTGGCCGAGCGCCGCGATATCACGCCGTTCGAACGCACTGCCGACCTGGCCGAAGTACTGAAAGTCGCCAACCCTGCCTGGGAAAAGGGCAAGAACCCCGCTACCCGCGCGTTTCAGGGCCTGCGCATCCACGTCAACAACGAGTTGGGCGACCTGGAGACCGGCCTGGAAGCCGCATTGGAGTCCCTGGAGGTGGGCGGGCGCCTGGTCGTTATCAGCTTCCACTCCCTGGAAGACCGCATCGTCAAACTGTTCATGCGCAAACTGGTCAAGGGCGAATCGGACAACCTGCCGCGTAACCTGCCTGTACGCTTTGAAGCGTTCGTGCCAAAAATCAAAGTCCATGGCAAGGCGCAGTTCGCGGGTGAAGCCGAACTCAAGGCCAACCCGCGCGCCCGTAGCGCGGTCATGCGCGTCGCGGAGAAGCTGCGGTGAGCAGGCTTTTCGCCAAGCCCCTGCCCGGCGGAAGCTTTTTCATGCTGCTGCTGTTCATTGGCGTGCTCGTCTCGGCGATTGCCGTGTCTTACAGCGCCCACTGGAATCGCCAGTTGCTCAACACCCTGTACGGAGAGTTGAGCGTACGCGACAAAGCTCAGGCCGAATGGGGGCGTTTGATCCTCGAGCAAAGCACTTGGACCGCCCACAGCCGTATTGAAGTGCTGGCCACCGAGCAACTGAAAATGCGCATTCCCGGCGCGGCAGAAGTGCGCATGGTGGCGCCATGATGAAACTCGAGGGCGCGCTCTATCCGTGGCGTTTCCGCGTGGTGCTGGGGTTGCTGGCACTGATGGTGGGCGCGATCGCCTGGCGTATCGTCGACCTGCAAGTGGTCGACCGTGCGTTCCTCAAGGGTCAGGGCGATGCGCGCAGCGTGCGGCACATCCCTATCCCGGCGCACCGCGGGCTGATTACAGACCGCAATGGCGAGCCCCTGGCCGTCAGCACTCCGGTGACCACCCTGTGGGCCAACGCCAAGGAAATGCAGCAGGCCAAGGCCCAGTGGCCGTCCCTCGCGGCGGCGTTGGGGCAGGACCCGAAGGTGTTGTCCGAGCGCCTGCAAGCCCAGGCCAATAAAGAATTCATCTATCTGGTGCGCGGCCTTACCCCCGAGCAGGGCCAGAGCGTGCTCGATCTGAAAGTGCCGGGCGTGTATGGCATCGAAGAGTTCCGCCGCTTTTACCCTGCCGGAGAAGTCACCGCCCATATGGTCGGCTTTACCGACATCGATGATCGCGGGCGCGAAGGCGTGGAGTTGGCCTATGACGAATGGCTGGCCGGTGTCGCCGGCAAGCGCCAAGTCATCAAGGATCGGCGCGGCAGGTTAATCAAGGATGTCCAGGTCACCAAAAACGCCAAGGCCGGTAAGCCCTTGGCGTTGTCGATTGACCTGCGCCTGCAATACCTGGCCAACCGCGAGCTGCGCAACGCCATCGTCGATAACGGCGCCAAGGCCGGTAGCCTGGTGATTATGGACGTCAAGACCGGCGAGATCCTGGCCATGGTCAACCAGCCGACCTACAACCCCAACAACCGTCGCAACCTGCAACCGGCGATGATGCGCAACCGCGCCATGATCGACGTGTTCGAGCCGGGTTCGACCATGAAAGCGATCTCCATGAGCGCGGCCCTGGAAAGTGGGCGCTGGAAGCCCAGCGACAAAGTCGAGGTGTATCCGGGCACGCTGCAACTGGGCAAATACACCATCCGTGACGTGTCCAGGACCGAAGGCCCGGTGCTTGACCTCACAGGCATCCTGATTAACTCCAGTAACGTGGGCATGAGCAAGATTGCCTTCGATATCGGCGGCGAGAGCATTTTCCGCCTGGCACAAAAAATCGGCCTGGGCCAGGACACCGGCCTGGGTTTCCCGGGTGAGCGTGTCGGCAACCTGCCCAACTACCGCGAATGGCGCAAGGCCGAAACGGCCACGCTGTCTTACGGCTACGGCTTGTCGGTGACCGCGATCCAACTGGTTCACGCTTTCTCGGTCCTGGCCAACAACGGTCGTATGGCGCCGCTGACTCTGATTAAGACCGACAAGGCTCCAGACACCGCCCAGGTGATCCCGGAGCACGTCGCCAAGACCATCCAGGGCATGTTGCAGCAAGTGATCGAAGCCCCGCGCGGCGTGTTCCGTGCGCAAGTGCCGGCCTATCACGTGGCGGGCAAGTCCGGTACCGCGCGCAAGACCTCCGTGGGCACCAAGGGTTACGCCGAGAATTCCTACCGTTCGCTGTTCGCCGGTTTCGGCCCCATGAGCGACCCGCGCTACGCCATCGTTGTCGTCATCGACGAACCGAGCAAGGCCGGCTACTTCGGTGGCCTGGTTTCGGCGCCGGTGTTCAGCAAAGTGATGTCCGGCACCCTGCGCCTGATGAACATCACCCCGGATAACCTGCCGGCCACGCAGCAAGCGGCCACGGCACCGGTAGTACCTGTACAAGCCAATGGAGGGCGCGGCTGATGTCTCTTAGCCTAAACAAGATTTTCGCCCATGCCGGCCATGATCTGCTGATTCGTGAACTGACCCTCGACAGTCGCCACGTGCGCGCCGGCGACCTGTTCCTCGCGGTGCCGGGCGGCAAGCTCGACGGCCGTGCCCACATCGCCGATGCCTTGCAACGCGGTGCGGCGGCGGTGGCCTATGAGGTCGAAGGCGCCACCGTGTTGCCGATCACCGATGTCCCGCTGATCCCGGTCAAGGGCTTGGCGGCGCAGCTTTCCGATATCGCCGGGCGTTTCTACGGCGAGCCGAGCCGCCACCTGAACCTGGTGGGCGTCACCGGCACCAACGGCAAAACCAGCGTGACCCAATTGGTGGCCCAGGCCCTGGACCTGTTGGGCCAGCACTGTGGCATCGTCGGCACCCTGGGCACCGGTTTCTACGGCGCGCTGCAAAGCGGCCTGCACACCACGCCCAACCCGATTGCCGTGCAAGCCACCCTGGCGGACCTGAAAAAGGCCGGGGCCAAGGCTGTGGCCATGGAAGTGTCTTCCCACGGGTTGGATCAGGGCCGGGTCAGCGCCCTGGCGTTCGACGTGGCAGTGTTGACCAACCTGTCCCGCGATCACCTCGATTACCACGGCACCATGCAGGCTTATGGCCAAGCCAAGGCCAAGCTGTTCGCCTGGAACGACTTGCGCTGCCGGGTCATCAACCTGGACGACGCATTCGGCCGGCAACTGGCGGCGCAACCGCAGGATTCGCGCCTGATCGGCTACAGCCTGGAAGATTCGAGCGCCTACCTTTATTGCCGCGAAGCCCACTTCGACGATGAAGGCGTGCGCGCCACCCTGGTCACGCCCCAGGGCGAGCACCATTTGCGCAGCACCCTGCTGGGGCGTTTCAACCTGAGCAACGTGCTGGCGGCGATTGGCGCCTTACTCGGCCTGGATTACCCACTGGATGAAATCCTGCGGGTTTTGCCCAAGCTCGAAGGCCCGGTTGGGCGCATGCAACGCCTCGGTGGCGGGGCGCGGCCGCTGGTGGTGGTTGACTACGCCCACACCCCGGACGCCTTGGAAAAAGTATTGATGGCCCTGCGCCCCCACGCCAAGGGCCAGTTGCTGTGCCTGTTCGGCTGTGGCGGTGACCGTGATCGCGGCAAACGGCCGTTGATGGCGGCCACCGTCGAACGTTTGGCCGACGGCGTGCTCGTCACCGACGACAACCCACGCAGCGAAGACCCCGCGCAGATTTTCGCGGACATCCGCGCCGGTTTCAAGGCGGTGGATAACGTCACCTTTGTCGCCGGTCGTGGTGTGGCCATTGCCCAGTTGATCGCCGGTGCCAGCGCCGATGACGTGATTGTTTTGGCCGGCAAAGGTCACGAGGACTATCAGGAAATCAACGGCGAACGCCAGCCCTTCTCCGACCTGGTGGAGGCCCAACGCGCCTTGGCCGCGTGGGAGGTGGCCCATGCTTAAAGCCTTGTTGCTGAGCGAAGTCGCCGCGGTGCTGGGCGGCCGCCTGCTGGGCGCCGATGCACGCTTTGACGGTGTGAGCATCGACAGCCGTGCCATCGCTGCGGGCCAGTTGTTCGTCGCTCTGATCGGGCCGCGTTTCGACGGCCACGATTACCTCAATCAAGTGGCCGCCAAAGGCGCGGTCGCAGCCTTGGTGGAGCGGGAAGTGGCCAACAGCGCGATCCCGCAGTTGCTGGTGGCCAACGCCCGCGTGGCCCTGGGCCAACTGGGTGCCCTGAACCGTGCGGCGTACACCCACCCGGTAGTGGCCATCACCGGCTCCAGCGGCAAGACCACGGTCAAGGAAATGCTCGCCAGCATCCTGCGCACCCGCGGGCCCGTGCACGCGACCCGCGGCAATCTGAATAACGACCTGGGCGTGCCATTGACCCTGCTCGAACTGGCCCCGCAACACACCGCGGCCGTCATCGAACTGGGCGCTTCGCGCCTCGGCGAGATCGCCTACACCGTGGCCATGACCCGGCCCCACGTTGCCGTGCTCAACAATGCCGGCACAGCCCACGTCGGCGAGTTTGGCGGCCCGGAAAAAATCGTCGAGGCCAAAGGCGAGATCATCGAAGGCCTGCAGGCCGACGGTATCGCCGTGCTCAACCGCGACGACAAAGCCTTCGCCATTTGGCAGGCCCGCGCCGGCGCACGCCGGGTGCTGAGTTTTGCCCTGAGCAACAGCGCCGCCGATTTCCATGCCAGCGACATGAGCCTCGATGCTCGTGGCTGCCCGGCGTTCACCCTGCACGCGCCCGATGGCAGCGAGCGGGTGCAACTGAACCTGCTCGGCACCCATAACATCGCCAATGCCTTGGCCGCCGCCGCTGCCGCCCATGCCTTGGGTGTGTCGCTGTTCGGCATCGCCACCGGCCTGGGCGCGGTGCAACCGGTCAAGGGCCGCACGGTCGCGCAACTGGCGCGCAACGGCATGCGTGTGATCGATGACACTTACAACGCCAACCCCACCTCAATGTGCGCCGCCATTGATATACTCGCCGGCTTTTCCGGGCGCACCGTCCTGGTGCTGGGCGATATCGGCGAATTGGGTGACTGGGCGCAGCAGGGCCACCACGACGTGGGCGCCTATGCCGCCGGCAAGGTTTCGACCCTATACGCCGTGGGCCCGCTGATGGCTCACGCGGTACAGGCTTTTGGCCCGCAGGCCCGTCATTTCGCCACCCAGGCTGAGTTGATTGCCGCCCTGGGCGCCGAGCAGGACCCAAATACCACCATTTTGATTAAGGGATCGCGCAGCGCGGCGATGGAAAACATCGTTGCGGCTTTGTGTGGCCCGAGCGGGGAGAAACATTAATGCTGCTGCTGCTAGCGGAGTATCTGCAACAGTTCCACAAAGGCTTCGCGGTCTTCCAGTATCTGACCCTGCGCGGGATTCTCGGGGTACTGACCGCGCTGTCCTTGTCGTTGTGCCTGGGCCCGTGGATGATCCGTACCCTGCAAAACCTGCAAATTGGCCAATCGGTGCGTAACGACGGGCCGCAGTCGCACCTGTCCAAATCCGGTACGCCGACCATGGGCGGCGCATTGATCCTGTCTTCCATCGGCATCAGCACCCTGTTGTGGGCCGATCTGAGCAACCGCTACGTGTGGGTTGTGCTCTTGGTGACACTGTTGTTCGGCGCCATCGGTTGGGTGGATGACTACCGCAAGGTGATCGAGAAGAACTCCAAAGGCCTGCCGAGCCGCTGGAAGTACTTCTGGCAATCGGTGTTCGGCCTGGGCGCTGCGGTCTTCCTTTATATGACTGCGCCAAGCGCGGTGGAAACCACCCTGATCCTGCCGATGCTCAAAGACATCAGCATCCCCCTGGGCGCGGGCTTCGTCGTGCTGACCTACTTCGTGATCGTCGGTTCGAGCAACGCAGTCAACCTGACCGACGGCCTCGATGGCCTGGCGATCATGCCGACCGTGATGGTGGGCGGCGCGCTGGGGATTTTTTGCTACCTGTCGGGCAACGTGAAATTCGCTGAATACCTGTTGATCCCCTACGTGCCGGGCGCCGGCGAGCTGATCGTGTTCTGCGGCGCGCTGATCGGCGCCGGCCTGGGCTTTTTGTGGTTCAACACCTACCCGGCGCAAGTGTTCATGGGTGACGTCGGCGCGCTGGCGCTGGGCGCGGCCCTGGGCACCATCGCGGTGATCGTGCGCCAGGAAATCGTGCTGTTCATCATGGGCGGCGTGTTCGTGATGGAAACCCTGTCGGTGGTGATTCAGGTCGCCTCCTTCAAATTGACCGGCCGCCGGGTGTTTCGCATGGCGCCGATCCACCACCACTTTGAACTCAAGGGCTGGCCCGAGCCGCGTGTGATCGTCCGTTTCTGGATCATCACCGTGATTCTGGTGCTGTTCGGCCTTGCCACCCTGAAACTGAGGTAGAAACGAGTGTCCTTGATCGCTTCTGACCACTTCCGCATCGTTGTCGGCCTCGGCAAGAGCGGCATGTCCCTGGTTCGCTTCCTGGCGAACCGGGGCACGTCGTTTGCCGTGGCCGACACGCGGGAAAATCCACCGGAGCTGGTCACGCTGCGCCGTGACTATCCGCACGTGGAAGTGCGTTGTGGCGAGTTGGATGTGGAATTTCTGTGCCGTGCCGACGAGCTCTACGTGAGCCCCGGCCTGGCCCTGGCCACCCCGGCCCTGCAAGCCGCCGCGGCCCGTGGCGTGAAGTTGTCCGGTGACATCGAGCTGTTTGCGCGCAACGCCAAGGCGCCGATCGTCGCCATCAGCGGTTCCAACGCGAAAAGCACCGTGACCACCCTGGTGGGCGAGATGGCCGCAGCGGCGGGCAAGCGTGTCGCCGTGGGCGGCAACCTCGGCACGCCGGCGCTGGACCTGCTCAGCGACGACGTCGAGTTGTACGTGATGGAGTTGTCGAGTTTCCAACTCGAAACCACCGATCAACTGGGCGCCGAAGTGGCCACCGTGCTCAACATCAGCGAAGACCACATGGACCGCTACAGCGGCCTGCCGGCGTATCACCTGGCCAAGCACCGGATCTTCCGGGGTGCGCGACAAGTGGTGGTCAACCGCCAGGATGCCCTGAGCCGTCCGCTGATGGGTGAGGGCCTGCCGTGCTGGACCTTCGGCTTGAGCCAACCCGATTTCAAGGCTTTTGGCCTGCGCGAAGAAAACGGCGAAAAGTATCTGGCGTTCGAGTTCCAGAACCTGATGCCGGTACGCGAGCTGAAAATCCGCGGCTCCCACAACCAGTCCAATGCCCTCGCGGCCCTGGCGCTGGGCCATGCGGTCGGCCTGCCGTTCGACGCCATGTTGGCGACCCTGCGCACCTTCGCCGGCCTTGAGCATCGCTGCCAGTGGCTGCGCGACCTGGACGGCGTGAGCTACTACAACGACTCCAAAGCCACCAACGTCGGCGCGGCGCTGGCGGCCATCGAAGGCCTGGGCGCGGACATCAGCGGCAAACTGGTGCTGATTGCCGGGGGTGATGGCAAGGGGGCCGAATTCAAGGACCTGCACAACCCGGTGGCGGCCAACTGCCGCGCCGTGGTGCTGATGGGCCGCGACCGCGAACTGATCGCCCAGGCCTTGGGCGATGCGGTGCCGCTGATCCGCGTCGACTCGCTGGATGAGGCCGTGGCCCAGTGCCGCACACTGGCCCAGCCGGGCGATGCGGTGCTGCTGTCGCCGGCCTGCGCCAGTTTTGACATGTTCAAGAACTACGAAGACCGTGGGCAATTGTTCGCCCGCGCCGTGGAGGGCTTGGCATGATCGCGGCCCTGAGCAACATCATCAAACCGTACCCTTCGCCGTTGATTACCGGGCGCGGCATCGACCTCGACTTCCCGATGCTCGCCGGTTGCCTGGCGCTGCTGGGCCTGGGGCTGGTGATGATTACCTCGGCGTCGTCGGAAGTGGCGGCGGTGCAGTCCGGCAACACGCTTTATCACATGATCCGCCACCTGGTATACCTGCTGATCGGCCTGGGGGCTTGCTTGGTCACCATGATGATCCCTATTGCCACCTGGCAACGCCTGGGCTGGCTGATGCTGGTCGGTGCCTTCGGCCTGTTGGTGATGGTGCTGATACCGGGCATCGGCCGTGAAGTGAACGGTTCTATGCGCTGGATCGGCTTCAGTTTCTTCAACGTGCAGCCTTCGGAAATCGCCAAGGTCTTTGTGGTCATCTACCTCGCCGGTTACCTGGTGCGCCGCCAAAAAGAGGTGCGCGAGAGCTGGATGGGTTTCTTCAAGCCGTTCATCGTGCTGCTGCCCATGGCCGGCCTGTTGCTGATGGAACCGGACTTCGGCGCCACCGTGGTGATGATGGGCGCGGCGGCGGCCATGCTGTTCCTCGGCGGCGTCGGCTTGTTCCGTTTTGCCCTGATGGTGGCGCTGGCGGTCGGCGCGGTGTTTGTCCTGGTGCAGGCGCAGCCTTACCGGATGGCCCGTTTGATTACCTTTACCGACCCCTGGGCCGACCAGTTCGGCTCCGGCTACCAGTTGACCCAGGCGTTGATTGCCTTCGGTCGTGGCGAATGGCTGGGCGTGGGCCTGGGCAACAGTGTGCAGAAGCAGTTCTACCTGCCTGAAGCCCATACCGACTTCGTGTTTTCCGTGTTGGCCGAAGAACTGGGCGTCGTGGGCTCGTTGGTGACGCTGGCGTTGTTCACCTTCGTCTGCGTGCGGGCCATGTACATCGGTTTGTGGGCAGAGAAGGCCAAGCAGTTCTTTGCCGCCTACGTGGCCTACGGCTTGGCGTTCCTGTGGATCGGCCAGTTCCTGATTAACATCGGCGTGAACACCGGGCTGCTGCCAACCAAAGGCCTGACTTTGCCTTTCCTCAGTTACGGCGGCAGTTCGTTGGTGATCTGCTGCGCGTGCCTGGGCCTGTTGTTGCGCATCGAGTGGGAGAGCCGTACCCACCTGGGCAGCGAGGAGATGGAGTTCAAAGAGAGCGACTTCGCCGAGGAGCCGACCCATGGGCGCTAACGTGCTGATTATGGCCGGCGGCACCGGCGGCCACGTGTTCCCGGCCCTGGCCTGTGCCCGTGAATTCCAGGCGCGTGGCTACACCGTGCACTGGCTCGGCACCCCGCGCGGGATCGAGAATGAATTGGTGCCCGGCGCCGGCCTGCAGTTGCATCTGATCGACGCCAGTGGCCTGCGGGGTAAGGGCAAGTTGTCGTTGCTCAAGGCGCCGTTCATGTTGCTCAAGTCGATCTGGCAGGCGCGTAAGGTGATCCGCCAGTTGCGTCCGGTGTGCGTGGTCGGTTTTGGTGGCTATGTCACCGGCCCCGGCGGCGTTGCGGCCAAGTTGGCCGGCGTGCCGGTGATCGTCCACGAGCAGAACGCCGTGGCCGGCACCGCCAACCGCTTGCTGGTGCCCTTGGCGGCGCGGGTCTGCGAAGCCTTCCCGGATACCTTCGCCGCCTCGGCCTCGCGCCGTACCACTGGCAACCCGGTGCGCGGCGAACTGTTCCTCAATACCCCGCGCCCGGCCCTGGCCGAGCGCCGCGCGCGCTTGCTGATCCTGGGCGGAAGCCTGGGCGCCGAACCGCTGAACAAACTGCTGCCCGAAGCCCTGGCCCTGGTCGCCGCGCAGCTGCGCCCCGAGGTGTTCCACCAGGCAGGCAAGCATCACGATGAAGTCACCGCCCAGCGCTATCGCGCCGCGGGTGTCGATGCCCAGGTGCAACCCTTCATCAAAGACATGGCCCAAGCCTATGGCTGGGCCGACCTGGTGGTCTGCCGCGCAGGCGCGCTGACCGTCAGTGAACTGGCCGCTGCCGGGCTGCCCTCGATGCTGGTGCCGTTGCCCCATGCCATCGACGATCACCAGACCCGCAACGCCGACTATTTGGCCCGTGAAGGCGCTGCCTTCCTGATGCCGCAGAGAACGACTGGTGCAGCGGACCTTGCCGCTCGCCTGACAGAGGTTTTGATGCAACCAGAACGACTCGACACCATGGCCCAGGCTGCTCGCCGCCTGGCCAAACCCGATGCCACCCGTAACGTGGTCGATACCTGCCTGGAGGTGGTTCATGGTTGAGAATCAAAAAGCCATGCCGCAACCGGAAATGCGCCGTATCCGCCGCATCCACTTCGTCGGTATCGGCGGCGTGGGCATGTGCGGGATCGCCGAAGTGTTGTTGAACCTGGGCTACAACGTCTCCGGTTCCGACCTCAAGGCATCGCCCGTCACTGAACGCCTGGAATCCTTTGGCGCTCAGATCTTCATCGGCCACCGCGCCGAGAACGCCGCGAGCGCCGATGTATTGGTGGTTTCCAGTGCCGTGAACACCTCCAACCCGGAAGTCGCCACCGCCCTGGAACGCCGTATCCCGGTGGTGCCGCGCGCCGAGATGCTGGCCGAGCTGATGCGTTACCGCCACGGCATCGCCGTCGCCGGCACCCACGGCAAAACCACCACCACCAGCCTGATCGCTTCGGTGTTCGCCGCCGGTGGCCTGGACCCGACCTTCGTCATCGGTGGCCGGCTGAATGCAGCAGGCACCAATGCACAACTGGGCACCAGCCGTTACCTGATCGCCGAAGCCGACGAAAGCGACGCCAGTTTCCTGCACTTGCAGCCGCTGGTGGCCGTGGTCACCAACATCGACGCTGACCACATGGCGACCTACGACGGCGACTTCAACAAACTGAAGAAAACCTTCGTCGAGTTCCTGCACAACCTGCCGTTCTACGGGCTGGCGGTGCTGTGCCTGGACGACCCGGTGGTGCGCGAAATTCTGCCGCTGGTCAAGCGCCCGACCGTGACCTACGGCTTCAGCGAAGAAGCGGACGTGCGTGCGATCAATGTTCGCCAGCAAGGCATGCAGACCTTCTTCACCGTTCTGCGCCCCGACCGCGAGCCGCTGGACGTCTCGGTCAACATGCCGGGCAACCACAATGTGCTCAACTCCCTGGCGACCATTTGCATCGCCACCGACGAAGGCGTCAGCGATGAGGCCATCGTCCAGGGCCTGTCGGGCTTCCAGGGTGTGGGCCGACGCTTCCAGGTCTACGGCGAACTGCCGGTCGAAGGCGGCAACGTGATGCTGGTGGACGATTACGGCCACCACCCGACCGAAGTCGCGGCCGTCATCAAAGCGGTGCGCGGCGGTTGGCCGGAGCGGCGCCTGGTGATGGTCTACCAGCCGCACCGCTACAGCCGCACTCGCGATCTGTACGACGATTTCGTGCAGGTGCTGGCCGACGCCAACGTGCTGCTGCTGATGGAGGTCTACCCGGCCGGCGAGGAGCCGATCCCGGGGGCCGACAGCCGCCAGTTGTGCCACAGCATCCGCCAGCGCGGCCAACTCGACCCGATCTACATCGAGCGCGGTGTCGACCTCGCGCCGCTGGTCAAGCCACTGCTGCGCGCCGGCGACATCCTGCTGTGCCAGGGTGCCGGTGATATCGGCGGCCTCGCGCCCAAACTCTTGAATAGCCCGCTGTTCGCGGGGGCCGTTGCTGCCGGCCAGGGGAAATCGAAATGACTGCTGCCTACGCCAACCTGGCCTCCACCCTGGACCCGAAAAGCTTCGGCCGCGTCGCTGTGCTGTTCGGCGGCAAGAGCGCCGAGCGCGAAGTCTCGCTCAAGTCCGGCAATGCGGTACTCAGCGCGCTGCAAAGCGGTGGGGTGGACGCGTTCGGCATCGACGTGGGCGACGATTTCTTGCAACGCCTGCTCAGCGAAAAAATCGACCGTGCCTTCATCATCCTCCACGGCCGTGGCGGTGAAGACGGCAGCATGCAGGGCCTGCTCGAATGCGCCGGCATCCCTTACACCGGCAGCGGCATCCTCGCCTCGGCCTTGGCCATGGACAAATTGCGCACCAAACAGGTGTGGCACAGCCTGGGTATTCCGACGCCGCGCCACACCGTGTTGTGCAGCGAAGAGGACTGTATTTCTGCCATCAAGGAACTGGGCCTGCCTTTGATCGTCAAACCGGCCCATGAAGGTTCAAGTATTGGTATGGCCAAGGTGACCTCCGCCCCCGAGTTGATCGAGGCGTGGAAAGCGGCCAGTACCTACGATTCGCAAGTGTTGGTCGAGCAATGGATCCAGGGTCCGGAGTTCACCATCGCCACCCTGCGTGGCCAGGTTTTGCCGCCCATCGCCCTGGGCACGCCCCACACCTTTTACGACTACGACGCCAAGTACCTGGCTTGCGATACCCAGTACCGGATCCCGTGTGGTCTGGCGCCGCAGAAAGAACAGGAGCTCATGGACCTCACCGCCAAGGCCTGCGATGCGCTGGGCATTGGCGGCTGGGGCCGGGCCGATGTGATGCAAGACGCCGACGGGCAGTTCTGGTTTCTGGAAGTCAACACCGCGCCGGGCATGACCGACCACAGCCTGGTACCGATGGCGGCCCGTGCGGCTGGCCTGGATTTCCAGCAACTGGTGCTGTCGATCCTGGCGGCCAGTGTCGAGGCGAGAGGTTAAACCCATGCAAGGCGCATCCCTACGTCATCAGCAACCCGCACCCGGCCGCAAGCCGGTGCCGCGTGGTGCCAGCCGTATGGTGGCAAAAGAGCCGATGTCGGTGCGCCTGCCCAAAGCCAATTTCGGCTTCCTCAAGGCCTTGTTCTGGCCAGTGCTGCTGGTGGCGCTGGGTTTTGGTACCTATGAAGGCGCGCAGCGCCTGATGCCTTACGCCGACCGGCCGATCACCAAGATTAATGTGCAGGGCGACTTGAGCTACATCAGCCAGCAAGCGGTGCAGCAGCGGATCGCCCCCTATGTGGCGGCGAGCTTCTTCACCATCGACCTGGCCAGCATGCGCGCCGAACTTGAGACCATGCCGTGGATTGCCCACGCCGAAGTGCGCCGCGTGTGGCCGGACCAGGTGGTGATCCGCCTCGAAGAGCAACTGCCCGTGGCCCGTTGGGGCGACGAGGCACTGCTCAACAACCAGGGCGAGGCATTCACGCCGCGTGAGCTGGCCAATTACGAGCACCTGCCGCAGTTGTTCGGCCCGCAGCGCGCCCAGCAGCAGGTGATGCAGCAGTATCAGGTGCTCAGCCAGATGCTGCGCCCGATGGGGTTTTCCATTGCCCGTCTGGAGTTGCGTGAGCGCGGTAGCTGGTTTTTGACCACCGGTGCCGGTAGCGCGGGCCCGGGGATCGAGCTGTTGCTGGGCCGCGGGGCTTTGGTGGAAAAGATGCGCCGCTTTATCGCCATCTACGACAAGACGCTCAAAGAACAGATTACGAACATTGCGCGCATCGATTTGCGCTACGCCAACGGCCTCGCCGTCGGCTGGCGCGAACCTGCGACGCCCGAGGCGGCCCAACCCGCCGTCGCGAAGAATTGAGAAGAGGCAGGACCATGGCAAACGTGCAAAGCGGCAAAATGATCGTCGGTCTGGATATCGGCACCTCCAAGGTGGTGGCGCTGGTGGGCGAGGTCGCGGGCGACGGCACGCTGGAAATCGTCGGCATCGGCACCCATCCTTCCCGCGGCCTGAAGAAGGGCGTGGTGGTGAACATCGAGTCCACCGTGCAGTCGATCCAGCGCGCCATCGAAGAAGCGCAGTTGATGGCGGGCTGCCGCATCCACTCGGCGTTCGTCGGTGTTGCAGGCAATCACATCCGCAGCCTGAACTCCCACGGCATCGTGGCGATCCGCGACCGCGAAGTCAGCTCCGCGGACTTGGAGCGGGTACTGGATGCGGCGCAAGCGGTGGCCATCCCCGCCGACCAGCGCGTGCTGCACACGCTGCCCCAGGACTACGTGATCGACAACCAGGAAGGCGTGCGCGAGCCGCTGGGCATGTCTGGCGTGCGCCTGGAAGCCAAGGTCCACGTAGTCACCTGCGCGGTGAACGCGGCACAGAACATCGAAAAATGCGTGCGCCGTTGTGGCCTGGAAATCGACGACATCATCCTTGAGCAACTGGCCTCGGCCTACTCGGTGTTGACCGACGACGAGAAAGAGCTGGGCGTGTGCCTGGTGGACATCGGCGGCGGCACCACCGACATCGCAATCTTCACCGAGGGCGCGATCCGCCACACGGCGGTGATCCCGATTGCGGGTGACCAGGTGACTAACGACATCGCCATGGCCCTGCGCACCCCGACCCAGTACGCCGAAGAAATCAAGATCCGCTATGCCTGCGCCCTGGCCAAACTGGCCGGCGCCGGCGAAACCATCAAGGTGCCGAGCGTGGGCGACCGTCCACCGCGCGAACTGTCGCGCCAGGCCCTGGCCGAGGTGGTCGAGCCGCGTTACGACGAACTGTTCACCCTGATCCAGGCCGAACTGCGTCGCAGCGGCTACGAAGACCTGATCCCGGCCGGCATCGTACTCACCGGCGGTACTTCGAAAATGGAAGGCGCGGTGGAGCTGGCCGAAGAGATTTTCCACATGCCGGTGCGCCTGGGCGTGCCCCATGGTGTCAAAGGCCTGGATGACGTGGTGCGCAACCCGATTTATTCCACAGGCGTTGGCCTGTTGATGTATGGCCTGCAGAAGCAGTCCGACGGGGTGTCGTTCTCCGGCATCGGCAGCAGCCGCGACAACAACAGCGATGAGGCCAAGGCGCCGTTGCTGGAGCGGTTGCAGGCGTGGGTCAAAGGGAATTTTTAAGCTTCAAGTGGCACGCTACACGCGGCAAAAAGCAGCATGCAGGACGTAGTAAGCAGTAGGCGCAGTAGGCGAAAAAACTAGAGAAATGAAAGGAGAGGGAAAATGTTCGAACTCGTAGACAACATCCCGCAAAGCCCGGTCATCAAGGTTATCGGTGTTGGCGGAGGCGGCGGCAACGCTGTCAATCACATGGTCAAGAGCAACATTGAAGGCGTTGAGTTCATCTGCGCCAACACTGATGCCCAGGCGCTGAAAAGCATCGGCGCGCGGACCATCCTGCAACTGGGCACTGGCGTGACCAAAGGCCTGGGTGCCGGCGCCAATCCTGAAGTCGGCCGTCAGGCCGCTCTGGAAGACCGCGAGCGTATCGCCGAGGTCCTGCAGGGCACCAACATGGTGTTCATCACCACCGGCATGGGCGGCGGTACCGGTACCGGTGCGGCGCCGATCATCGCCGAAGTGGCCAAGGAAATGGGCATCCTCACCGTTGCGGTGGTGACCCGTCCGTTCCCGTTCGAAGGCCGCAAACGCATGCAGATCGCCGATGAAGGCATTCGCCTGCTGTCGGAGAGCGTCGATTCGTTGATTACCATCCCTAACGAAAAGCTGCTCACCATCCTGGGCAAGGACGCCAGCCTGCTGTCGGCGTTCGCCAAGGCTGACGACGTGCTGGCCGGTGCCGTTCGCGGTATCTCCGACATCATCAAGCGCCCGGGCATGATTAACGTCGACTTTGCCGACGTGCGTACCGTGATGAGCGAAATGGGCATGGCAATGATGGGCACTGGCTGCGCCAGCGGTCCGAACCGTGCGCGTGAAGCCACTGAAGCAGCCATCCGCAACCCGTTGCTTGAAGACGTGAACCTGGAAGGCGCGCGCGGCATCCTGGTGAACATCACCGCCGGTCCTGACCTGTCCCTGGGTGAGTACTCCGACGTGGGTAGCATCATCGAGGCGTTCGCTTCCGAGCACGCGATGGTCAAGGTAGGTACCGTGATCGATCCGGACATGCGCGATGAGCTGCATGTCACCGTGGTCGCCACCGGTCTGGGCGCTAAAATCGAGAAGCCTGTGAAGGTCATCGACAACACCGTCCACACCTCCATGGCTGCCCAGGCACCTGTTGCCTCGCGTCAGGAACTGCCGTCGGTGAACTACCGCGACCTGGACCGCCCAACCGTGATGCGCAACCAGGCCCAGGCCAGTGCTGCGACCGCGGCCAAGCTCAATCCGCAGGATGATCTGGATTACCTGGACATCCCGGCGTTTCTGCGTCGTCAGGCCGATTGATGGAATGTATCAGGGGGATGAAGGTGATTGGTGTTCAGCAAAGGCCGGGTCTGCTATTATCGCCAGCCTTTGTTGATACCAGTTCGCAATTTGCGCTGAAGCGGCCCAAGCCATGATTAAACAACGCACCCTGAAGAATATTATCCGTGCCACAGGTGTAGGCCTGCATTCCGGGGAGAAGGTATACCTGACCCTCAAGCCTGCGCCTGTAGACACCGGCATTGTGTTTTGTCGTGCCGACCTGGACCCTGTGGTGCAGATTCCTGCTCGCGCAGAAAACGTTGGCGAAACCACGATGTCGACCACGCTGGTCAACGGTGACGTCAAAGTGGACACGGTGGAGCACTTGCTTTCGGCCATGGCTGGCCTGGGCATCGATAACGCCTACGTCGAGCTCTCCGCGTCCGAAGTCCCGATCATGGATGGTAGCGCTGGACCCTTCGTATTCCTGATTCAATCTGCCGGCCTGGAAGAACAGGACGCAGCCAAGAAGTTCATCCGTATCCTGCGTGAAGTGACAGTGGAAGACGGCGACAAGCGCGCCACTTTCGTCCCTTTCGAGGGTTTCAAAGTGAGCTTCGAGATCGATTTCGATCACCCGGTTTTCCGTGACCGCACCCAAAGTGCAAGCGTGGATTTTTCCAGCACCTCGTTCGTAAAAGAAGTCAGCCGCGCCCGTACCTTTGGTTTCATGAGTGACATCGAGTACCTGCGCAAGCACAACCTCGCACTCGGCGGCAGCGTTGAAAACGCCATCGTGGTGGATTCGGATGGCGTGTTGAACGAAGACGGCCTTCGCTATGAAGACGAATTCGTCAAACACAAGATCCTCGATGCAATCGGTGACCTCTACCTGCTGGGCAACAGCCTGATTGGTGAGTTCAAAGGCTTCAAGTCGGGCCATGCACTGAACAACCAGCTCCTGCGCAAACTCATTGAGCAGAAAGATGCCTGGGAAGTCGTGACCTTCGAAGACGCCAGCACCGCGCCGATCTCTTACATGCGTCCGGTTGCGGCCGTGTAAGCAATACTCTCTTTCTTTAGTTTTTAAAGGCTGCCTTCGGGTGGCCTTTTTTTATGCCCGTGTCATTGGGTTTCAACCGGCCACTTCCACCCGGTTGCGGCCGCTGTACTTGGCCCGGTACAGGGCCTTGTCGGCGCGGTAGAACAAGGTGTCGAGGCTATGCTCGGCCTGGCCGTGCCAGGTGGCGACGCCGACGCTCACGGTGATCGAAGTGTCTTCGCCCGCCATGGGCGCCAGCTGTGCCACTTCGGCGCGCACGTTTTCGGCCAGGCGTTGGGCACCGATGGCGTCGGTTTCCGGCAGCACCACGGCGAACTCCTCGCCGCCGTAACGCGCCGCCAGGTCGCCGGGGCGGCGGATATTGGCCTTGACCACCGCTGCCACCCGGGCCAGCGCCTCGTCGCCCAACTGATGGCCGTGTTGGTCGTTGAGGCGCTTGAAGTGGTCGATGTCCACCATCAGCAGCGACAGCTCACGGCCCGAGCGCTGGGCCCGAGCCCATTCGCGCTCCAGCGCCTGGTCCAGGGTGCGGCGGTTGGCCAGCCCGGTCAGGCTGTCGGTGGCGGCGAGGTGGGCCAGTTCCTGCTCGGCGCTGTGGCGCCGGCGCAGTTCATGGCACAGCAACAGAGTCAGCCACAGCAGGCCCAGGCACAACACCCCGGTGGCGAGGGTGACCACCCATGCCGTGCGCCACCACGCGGCAAACACTTCGTCGGTGGACAAGGCCACGACCACCAGCAGCGGCAGGTTGCCGACCTGGGAAAAGGTGTACAGCCGCTCGCGCCCGTCGATGCTGGAAATGCCGCTGAAACTGCCATTGCCTTCATGCAGGATGCGCACGAAGTTGGGCCGGGCACTGAAGTCGATGCCAATCTGTTCTTCCCCGGCATTCGGCGGCTCCTGGGCCAGCAGCAGGCCGCTGGTGCTCAGCAGGTTGATGGAACTGTCGCGTTCGATGCTCAGGCTGCGGAACAACTGATTGAAGTAGTTCAGGCGCATCGCCGCTTCCGCCACCCCCATGAACTCGCCCTGCTCGGAGCTGATGCGGCGGCTGAAGCTGATGCGCCAGTCGTGGGGCGGCAAGGCGCTCTTGAACGGGCGGCTGATGAACATGCCCAGGTTGGGGTTGTCTTGATGGGCGCTGAAAAAGTCGCGCTGGGCGTAGGTGGTGCTGCGCGGGATCACCGAGGCCGAGTCGGCCACCACCTTGCCCTGGCGATCGAGGAGCATGATCGCGCCCTTGTACGGCGCCGCCGTGGCACGGTCGAATTGCACCAGGTGGCGGACCTGCGGCGAAACCTGTTGCAGGTCGGTGCGCAGGGACGCAGCGATCAGGCCTTTGAGGGACAGGTCATACAGCTCCACATTGCGCAGCACATCGGCGTCGATCAGTTGCACGATATTGGCCGCCGCTCGGGTCGCCGCCACCTCGGCGCTGCCGTGTTCGCGGATCAGCAGGAACGTGACGATGCCGACGATGGCGATCACCGTCAGTGAACTGCCGAGCACCAGAAACCATTCCGAGCGGCTGCGGGGGATCAGGGGCGAAAGTGGGCGAGCAGGCATGTTCAATCCCTGATGACAGTGCGCCCTGTATAAAGGCCGGGCATGAAAAAGGCCAGCGAAACGTGCTGGCCTTTCAGTGGCGCGGATTACATCAGATCAAGGGGGTAATCGACAATCACCCGGTACTCGTGCGTGTCTTGGTCCAGCGAGCCGTAGCCGTTGCCGCCCCGGTGGGTGGCCCATTGCAGGTGCACGGCCAGGTCCTTGGCGGTGCCGCCCTGGACCACGTACTGCACGTCGAAGTCGCGCTCCCAGTGCTTGGCGTGGCGGCCGTCAGCGTTGTACCAAGTGGCGCCGTAGCCGGCGCTTTGCGGGTCGACTTTGCTCAGGTCCAGCTCGCCGCGTGAGTAGCTCACGGCCCCCGTCAGGCCCGGTGCGCCTACGCCGACAAAGTCATAGGCGTACTTGAGTTTCCACGAGCGCTCGTTGGGGCCGTTGAAGTCTGAATACTGCTGCGAGTTATCGAGGAACACGCTGTCGCCCTGGTTGATGTAGTCGAACGGCGTGTTGCCGTTGACCCGCTGATACGCCGCCGTGACGCTGTGGCCGGCCACCCCCAGCACCAAGTGCAGGCTGTAGGTGTTGTTGTCGATGGCGCCCAGCAGCGCCTCGCCGGTGTCCTGGGTGTGGTAGTAGTGCAGGCCCGGGTTGAGGCTGACGGCGTCGCTCAACTGCCAGGTGTAATCCAAGTCGTAGTAGTACTGGTTCCAGATGTCCTTGAGTTCGGCGGCGTAGAGGCTGCTGGTCAGGTTAGGCACCGCGCTCCAGGCCACGCCGGCCCAGTTCAGGTGCTGGCTGTCGCGGTGGTCGGGCAGGGTGCCGTAGGACGTGCCAATGCGGCCGTGGCCGCTCTGGTTGTAGAGCTTGGTGAAACTGGCCTGGCCGCCTTCGATCAGCACGCCGTCGAGGTGGGTGTTGCGCAGGCTGAAACCGCGAAAGGTCTGGGGCAGCATACGGGTCTCGCCGCCGGCGATGACCGGGTTGCTGAGCAGCAGGTCGCCGGCCTTGAGTTCGGTGTCCAGGGCCCGCACTTTCAGGGCGCCGCCGGCGGTAGAGAACGCGCCCGGGGCTTTGCCGTTGCCACTGCCGCTGGGCAGGATGCTGGAGCCGTCGGTGCCACCACCGCCGTCGAGCTTGAGGCCGAGCATGGCGTGGGCGTCCAGGCCGAACCCGACGCGGCCCTGGGTGAAGCCGGATTCAAACACCCACAGCAGGCCCTGGCCCCATTCGATATTGTCGTCGGCGCCCTGCAGGCGATTGCGGTGCATGTAGTAGTTGCGCGCATTGAGCGTGAGGCTTGCGCCGTCGGCGAAGCCTTCGCCCGTTGTGTCGTCAGCCTGGGCCGAGGTGCCCAGTGCGGCGGCCAGGGCCAGCCACAGGGGGCTGAGTTTGAGAGTGAGGCTCACAGGGGTAAAAACTCCTTGGGTAATTATTTTTTTAGGGCCACAGATGACTTGTGGGAGCGGGCCTGCCTGCGATGAGGCCGTGTCAGCCACTGGAGAGGCTGGATACGAGGCGCCCCGGCCCACCTTTTGGCCCACGAAAAAAAGCCGCTAAACAGCAGCGGCTTTGGCTGACAACCGGGCGGGGGAAGAGCCCTGCCTGGCGTCGGGGGAAACAGTCGGGTGGGGCGATCAGCTGTCTTTGTGCGCCGGGTCTTGGGCCGGGGCGGTGGCGCTGTGCTGCGGTTGTTCGGCGTCGCGGGCCTTGGCGGTCAGTTCGGCCCGGGATTTCTCGTAAGCCTCGGCGCGGGCTGCGTTTTTCGCAACAAAGGCGACCGACTCTTCGGCCATCACCAGGGGTGAGAGGAACAACGACGACAGAGCGAACGCGCTGGCAATACCCATTACATTGGACATCTTGAAGACCTTCTTGCAGAGCAAGTGCTATTTGGTGTGAGCAAATTAGCGGTGTTGGCGGCCGGGAAACAGAGCAGATCGCATAAAGGACTGTTGCGTCATCGGCAACAGTGTGGCGGGCAGGGTGCCAGGCTTACGCCGGCAGATAAATACCAAAGGTATTGATACCGCCCTCGCTGCGCACAAACACATCACCGCCGTGCATCAGCGCAATGGCTTTGACGATGGCCAGCCCCAGGCCATGGTTGGCGCCGCTGTTGCGGCGTGAGGCATCGACCCGGTAGAAGCGCTCGAACAAGCGCGGCAGGTGTTCGCCGGCAATGGCCGGGCCGGGGTTGGCCACGGCGAGGGTCACCTGGTGTTCGCCGGCCTCGATGCGCACCTCGATCACCTGCCCGGCGCCGGTGTGCTGCACCGCGTTGTTGAGCAGGTTTATCAGGGCGCGGCGCAAGTGGGCGGTTTCGATTGGCACCTGGGCGTCGCCCTCCACCTGCACCCGCACCTGGGCGTCTTCGAGGATGAAGTCCAGGTAGTCCAGGGTGGTGGCCACCTCGCTGGCCAGGGACGCGGTGGTGAGCTGGGTGGCTTTGCTGCCCTGGTCGGCGCTGGCCAGGAACAGCATGTCGTTGACGATCGAGCGCAGGCGTTCCAGCTCCTCGAGGTTCGATTGCAGCACCTCGAAGTAATGCTCGGCCGAGCGCCCGCGCGTGAGCGCCACTTGGGTCTGGCCGATCAGGTTGGTCAAGGGCGAGCGCAGTTCGTGGGCGACGTCGGCATTGAAGGACTCCAGGCGCGAGTAGGCCTGCTCGACCCGTTCCAGGGTGGCGTTGAAGGCGCTGACGAACTGCTTGAGTTCCGGTGGCAAAGGCGACAGTTGCAAGCGCCCGGACAGGCGTGGCGGCGCCAGGCGTTGGGCTTCGTGGGAGAGTTTTATCAGGGGCTTGAGGCCAATGCGTGCTACCCAGTAGCCCAGGGCCGAGGCCAGCAGCACGCCGACAATCGCCAGGCTAACCAGGGCGACGAGCAAGTGGTGTTGGGTCTGGGAAAAGGTCTCGGTGTCGATGGCGATCAAAAAGCGCAGCGGCGGGCGTTGCTCTTTGGCCGGCAACTGGCTGACCAGCACTTTGAACGGGTAGGCGTGGCCGGGCAGGGTGAGGTCGCGCATGCCCAGCGGGCCGTGGGCGAAGGCGCGCACGCGGGCGTCGGGGGCGCCGTATTCGTAGGCCGGGTCGGCGCTGACGGCCCAGAAGCGGATGCGTTTGTCTTCTTCGCTGAGCAACTTGAGCTTGGCGCTGACCTTGCCCCAGTGCTCGGCGTTGCCGTAGCGGCCCAGGGTGGACTCGAGCACGCTGTAGCGCGCGTCCAGTTCCGCTTCGGGCAACAGGCCCAGGCCCTTGTCCACTTGCAGGTACAACGCGCCGCCAATGAGCAGGAACACCAGCAGCGCCACCAGGGTGAACAGGCCACTGAGGCGCAGGGCGATGGAATCAAACACTGCGGCTCTCCAGCACGTAGCCCATGCCGCGGATGGTGTGCAGTAACTTCTCCTCGAAGGGCCCGTCGAGCTTGGCCCGCAGGCGTTTGATCGCCACCTCCACCACGTTGGCGTCGCTGTCGAAATTGATGTCCCAGACCATCTCGGCAATCGCGGTCTTGGAGAGGATTTCGCCCTGGCGCCGGGCTAGCACGCTGAGCAGGGAAAACTCCTTGGCGGTCAGTTCCAGGCGTTGCCCGGCGCGGGTTGCCTTGCGGCTGAGCAGGTCGATCCACAGGTCGGCGATGCTGATCTGCACCGGTTCGTGGCCGCCGCTGCGCCGCGTCAGGGCTTGCAGGCGCGCCACCAGTTCGAGGAAGGAAAAGGGTTTGCCCAGGTAGTCGTCTGCGCCCTCGCGCAGACCGCGAATGCGGTCTTCGACGCGCTCGCGGGCGGTGAGCATGATGACCGGCGTCTGCTTGCGCGCCCGCAGCGCCCGCAGCACACCAAAGCCGTCGAGGCCGGGGAGCATGACGTCGAGCACGATCACCGCGTAGTCGCTGCCCAGGGCCAGGTGCAGGCCCTCGATGCCGTCGCGGGCGACGTCCACGGTGTAGCCCTGTTCGGTGAGGCCGCGGTGCAGGTAGTCGGCGGTTTTTTCTTCGTCTTCGATAATCAGGACGCGCATGACCCGCCTCAGTCTGTGGTCGCCAGGGCCGCGTTGGGTGCGGGCATAGGCCGATGGAATAGCCGTTCGAGGGCCAAGTATATGACCGGCGTGGTGAACAGCGTCAGCGCCTGGCTCACCAGCAGGCCGCCGACCACCGCAATACCCAGGGGCTGGCGCAGCTCGGCGCCAGGGCCGGCACCGATCATCAGCGGCAAGGCGCCGAGCAGGGCGGCGAGGGTGGTCATCATGATCGGCCGGAACCGCGTCAGGCAGGCCTCATAGATCGCTTCTTGCGGGCTCAGGCCCCGGTTGCGCTGGGCGTCGAGGGCAAAGTCGATCATCAGGATGCCGTTTTTCTTGACGATGCCAATCAACAGCACCAAACCGATGAGGGCCATGATGGAAAAATCCTGGCCCCACAGCCACAGCATCAACAGCGCGCCGAGGCCGGCCGAGGGCAGGGTGGAGATGATCGTCAGCGGGTGTACGAAGCTCTCGTAAAGCACGCCGAGGATGATGTACACCGCCACCAACGCAGCGAGGATCAGCCAGGGTTGGCTGGCCAGGGAACTCTGGAACGCCTGGGCCGCGCCCTGGAAGGTGCCGATCAGGCTGGCGGGCATGCCGATCTCATTTTTCGCCGCATCGAGCATGCGCACCGCATCGCCCAACGCCACGCCGGGGGCGAGGTTGAACGACAGGTTGGCGGCCGGGAACATGCCGTCGTGGGCGATGGACAGCGGCCCGACACGCGGCGCCTGCACCGTGGCCAGGGCCGACAGCGGCACCATCTCGCCGGAAAGGGGCGAGCGCAGGTAGAAGTAGTTCAGGCTTTCGGCCTTGCCCCGTTGTTGCGCGTCCAGTTCCAGGATCACGTTGTACTGGTTGGTTTGGGTTTGGTACTCGTTGACCTGGCGCTGGCCGAAGGCGTCGTACAACGCCTGGTCGACATCGCTGGCGGTAAGGCCGAAACGCGCAGCGGCGATGCGGTCGATGTCGATGTGGGTGATGCTGGCGCCCAGTTGCAGGTCGTTGGACAGGTCGCGAAAGGCCGGGTTGGCCCGCAGTTTTTCGCTCAGGCGTTGGGTCCAGGTGTTCAGCGTCGGCCCGTCGTTGCTCTTGAGCACGTATTGGTACTGGCTGCGGCTGGGGCCGGAGCTGAGGTTGATGTCCTGGCCGGCGCGCATGTACAGCACGATGCCCGGCACCTTGGCCAGTTGCGGGCGGATGCGGTCGATGAACTGGCTGGCGGACACGTCGCGCGCGCCGCGCTCCTTGAGGGCAATCCAGAAGCGTCCGTTGGCGATGGTCTGGTTGCTACCGGTGACCCCCACCGAATGGGAAAACGACTGCACCGCCGGGTCGGCGCCGACGATCTTCGCCAGCTCGCGGTGCTTGGCCACCATGTCCGGGTACGACACATCGGCCGCCGCCTCGCTGGTGCCGAGGACGAAACCGGTGTCCTGCACCGGAAAAAAGCCCTTGGGGATCAGCACATAACCGGCCACTGCCATGGCCAGGGTCAGGCCGAAAATTCCCAACATCAGCCGCTGATGGGCCAGGGCCTGTTGCAGCCAGCGGTCGTAGCCGGCCAGCAGGCGTTCGCCGAACCCCGGCGTGGCGTGGGCGTGGTGTTTGGGCGCGCCCATGAACAGCGCCGCCAACGTCGGCGCCAGGGTCAGGGACACCACCACTGAAATCAGGAGGGTCGCGGTGGCGGTCAGGGCGAATTCCTTGAACAGCCGCCCCACCACGCCGCCCATGAACAGCAGCGGAATAAACGCCGCCACCAGGGAAAAACTGATGGACACCACGGTGAAGCCGATCTCCGCCGAGCCCTTGATCGCCGCCGCGCGCCGGCCCAGGCCCGCCTCCAGGTGACGGTGGATGTTCTCCACCACCACAATCGCATCGTCCACCACAAAGCCCACGGCAATGACGATGGCCACCAGGGTCAGGTTGTTCAGGCTGAACCCCATCACGTACATCAGGGCAAAACTGGCCACCAGCGACACGGCCAGCACGCTGGAGACGATCAGGGTCGCCGACCACTGGCGCAAGAACAGCGCCATCACCGCCACCACCAGCAGCACGGCGATCAGCAGGGTCAGCTCCACTTCATGCAGGGAAGCGCGGATGGTCTTGGTGCGGTCCGACAGCACCGCCACCTCGACCGACGCCGGCAGCATGCTTTGCAGGCGCGGCAGCTCGGCCATGATCCGGTCCACGGTGGCGACAATATTGGCCCCCGGCTGGCGCGAGATCACCAGGTTGACCCCCGGCGTGTCCCCGGACCAGGCCTGTACATAGGCGTTCTCGGCGCCCTCAACCACCCGCGCCACGTCGCGCAGTTGCACCGGCGCGCCGTCCTGGTACGAGACGATCAACTCGCCGTACTCCTGGGGGTGGAACAACTGGTCGTTGGTGGACAGGGTAGAAATGCTCGACGCGCCGTACAGCGCGCCCTTGGCCAGGTTCAGGCTGGCCTGCTGGATCGCCACGCGCACATCGGCCAGGGTCAGGCCGATGGCCGCCAGTTTGTCCGCCGAGGCCTGCACGCGGATCGCCGGGCGTTGCTGGCCGGTGATGTTGATCTGGCCCACGCCGTCGATCTGGCTGATTTGCCGGGCCAGCAGGGTTTCGACGTAATCGCTCAACTCGGTGCCGGGCATCTGGCTGGAATTGATGGTCAGGATCAGCACCGGGCTGTCGGCCGGGTTGACCTTTTTCCAGGTCGGCAGGCTCGGCATGTCGTCGGGCAGTTTGCCGGCGGCGGTGTTGATCGCCGCTTGCACCTCTTGCGCGGCGGTGTCGATGCTCTTTTCCAGGGTGAATTGCAGGGTCAGGTTGGTCGAGCCCAGGGCGCTGGTGGAAGTCATCTGGGTGATGCCGGGGATGGCGCTGAACTGCACTTCCAAAGGCGTGGCCACGGAGGAGGCCATGGTGTCCGGGCTGGCGCCGGGCAACTGGGCGCTGACCTGGATGGTTGGGAATTCCGCCTCGGGCAACGGCGCGATGGGCAGCCGTGGGAAGGCGATCAGGCCCAGCAGTACCAGGGCGAACGTCAGCAGCAGGGTGGCTACTGGGTGGTCGATGCACCAGGCCGACACCGAACCCCGGCCCGTCATGGCGCCACCTGCGCGGCGGCGGTTTCGATCACCGGGGGCGGCTCAGTGAGCACCTCGATTTTCGAGCCGGCCTTGAGCCGTGACTGGCCGTCGCTGACCAGCACATCCCCAGCGTTCACGCCTTGGAGGACGGTCTGCTGGCTGTCTTGGTACAGCACCTGCACCGGCACGGTTTGCACCGCATCCCCCGTTACCCGGTACACAAAGTGCCGCTCCAGGCCACGCTGCACCACGCCGGGCGGCACCACCAGGGCGGCCTTGTCCACGGCGGTCTGGATTTTCAGGGTCACCAACTGCCCCGGCCACAGGCGGTGGCTGTCGTTGGCAAATTGCGCCTTGGCCCGCAGGGTGCCGGTGTTGGCGTTGATTTGGTTGTCGATCAGGCTCAGTTGGCCCACCGCCAAACGCTCGCCACTGAGGTCATCGGTATCGGCGCCGAGAAAGGCGCTGACGGTGGCGCGCTCCTGGGCGTCGATCAGCCGTTGCAGCGTCGGCAACTGCTGCTGGGGCAAGGAAAACTCGACGCCAATGGGGTCGATCTGCGTCACCGAAAACAGCCCCTGGGCGTCGCTCATGCGCAGCAGGTTGCCTTCATCCACCGTGCGAATGCCCACGCGGCCAGTGACCGGCGAGCGGATCTGCGTATAGGAAAGCTGCACCTGCGCCGCATCGATGGCGGCCTGATTGCCCTGGGTGGCGGCCTTGAGCTGGCTGACCAGAGCCAGTTGCTGGTCGTAGGTCTGCTTGGACACGCCATCGTCGACGCTCAGCAGTTTGTAGCGCTTGAGGTTGACCTGGGCCACCTGCAGCTGCGCCTGGCTCTCGCCCAACTGGGCGCGGGCCTGGTCGAGGCTGGCGCGGATGGCGCGGTCGTCCAGGGTCGCCAGCAGGTCGCCGGCCTTGACCCATTGCCCTTCCTTGACCAGCAAACGGGTGAGGGTCCCGTCGATCTGCGGGCGGATCACCACGCTGTGCAGCGACAGCACCGAGCCGATGGCCGTGACGTAACGCGGCACATCGCGCTCCACCACGCTCACCACCCGCACCGGCACCGCACTGGCGGCGGCGCGCTTGGCCGGCGCCGGGCGGTCGAGTAGCCACAAGGCCAGGGCGGCGAGCACCATCAAGGCGATGGCGAGCAACAGGGGTTTCTTCTGGATACGCATGCTTATGGAACGCCAGAGCAAAGGGTCGAGGGGGCAGTGCCGTACTTATAACCGCTGGCGCCGGTCAGCACCGTGACCGCCAACTGACAGAGCTGACAGGTTCGCGCCGATCATCGGTGCAAGGCGCCCGTCCAACAACCCTGGCACGCAGGTATACTGGCGCCTTTCGCGGCCCGCCAGTGGCCCGACCCACTGCCTGCACCGGAGCTTCCATGACTTCCCGCACGTCCCCGCCCGTGGCCACCGCCCCGGACGCCGAACCGGCTGACCTGACCCCCGAGGCCCAGGCCGACGCCGACGGCCAACCGTCCATCCCTGCCTTCAAGTTCCCGTTCAAGCCAGGCGAGTTGGCCGGCGCGAAAAAAGCCGACCAGCCCTGGTACAAGAACGGCGCCAAGAACGGCCACACCAAGACCCCCGGCGCCGCGCCTCCCGGCACCCGCCGCTCGATGGGCAAGCGCTGAGCCCCACGCTCATCCGCCATCACACAGGAGCAGCACTCGGGTTGCTCCGCTACCGTGCGCAGCACAACGCCGAGTCGAAACCTTGGCGTCAAGCAACCGCCAATACCGCCCCTGCCCGACGCAACCCTTGCCACGGCTCACTTTCGCCCAAGCCCTCGTAAATTCACGCCGTTGCGGGCGTCTGCAATACGACTTTAGTGGCGATTTAATTGCACAGAAACTGAGCCAGATCAAAATTTGTGCACTCAGTGCGCTTAGAGTCAGCAGCCCTGCCGACCCCTGACAAAACGAGCGCGCAAGCCATGAAGATCAATTTGCCGGTGACCGGGCGCAATGTGGACTTTGCCCCGGACGCGAACATCCTTTCGACCACCGATCTCAAAGGCGCGATCACCTACGCCAACAAGGACTTCATCGACATCAGCGGCTATGGCCGGGAAGAGTTGCTGGGCTCGCCGCACAACCTGCTGCGCCACCCCGATATGCCGCCCGAGGCGTTCGAGCACCTGTGGGCCACCCTCAAGGGCGGCAACTCGTGGATGGGCATGGTGAAAAACCGCTGCAAAAACGGCGACCACTATTGGGTCAGCGCCTACGTCACCCCGGTGACCCGCAACGGCCAGGCCGTGGAATACCAGTCCATCCGCACCAAGCCCTCAGCCCACCAGATCGAGCGCGCAGAGCGGGCTTACACGCGCATGCGCAACCCGCGTTCCTCCTTGCGCCAGTTGACCCCGGTGTTGGGCCTCAAGACCCAATTGTGGTTGATGCTGGCCGCGCTGATGACCCTGGTGCTGGGCGCCGGCACCTGGCTGGCGGCGTTCTCGCCGTGGCTGGCGTTGCTGGCGTTGGGCGCGGGCCTGGCCCTGGGCGGCGTGGGCATGCACCTGCTGCTGCGGCCCCTGGACCGCATCACCCAGCGCGCCCGCCGCATTGGCGATAACCCGTTGAGCCAGCGCATCTATGCCGGGCGCAGCGATGAACTGGGGCAGATCGAATTCGCCTTCCAGATGCTCGAAGCCCAGGTCGGCGCGGTGGTCGGACGCATCGGCGACGCCTCGCAGCGCCTGGCTGGGCACGCCGCGGAGCTGGTGGAACACCTGCAAAGCAGCCACACCAGCACCCTGGCCCAACAGGCCGAAACCGACCAGGTCGCCGCCGCCATCCACGAAATGGCCGCCAGCGTGGCGCAAGTCGCCGGCCACGCCCAACGCGCCTCCCAGGCCGCCGACCAGGCGGGCAGCGAAACCCTTGAAGGCCATCACCTGGTGGGCGAAAGCCGCAGCGCCGTGCTGTTGCTGGCCACCGAACTGGCCAACGCCACCGAAGTGATCCACCAACTGGAAAGCCACAGCACCGAGATTTCCGGCGTGCTGGAAGTGATCCGCAGCATCGCCGAGCAAACCAACCTGCTGGCCCTCAACGCCGCCATCGAGGCCGCCCGCGCCGGGGAACAGGGCCGCGGCTTCGCCGTGGTCGCCGACGAAGTGCGCGGCCTCGCCCAGCGCACCCAGCAATCGACCAACGAAATCCAACGCATGATTAGCACCTTGCAAACCGGTGCCCGCGATGCCGTGGTAGTGATGCAGCAAAGCAGCCAACACGTGGAAAACAGCGTCGACCAGGCCCAACGCGCGGCGACGGCGTTGGACGGCATCAGCCGCCGGGTCAAACAGATCACCGAAATGAGCGTGCAAATCGCCTCGGCGGTGGAAGAACAAAGCGCGGTCAGCGAAGACATCAACCGCAACATCATCAGCATCCGCAGCGCCTGCGAAGTCACCGTCACCGCCGGCCAGCAAAGCCACGTCAACTCCGGCGACGTGGCAGGCCTGGCCGGGGACCTGCGCATGCTGGCGCAGGAGTTTTGGCATAAGCGCCACTGAGGCGCGCGCTGCCGTTACGCCGCGCGCAGGGAAATAAACGCGTAGTTGAGCGGGGTTTCCCGGGTGACTTGGGCGCCGGTGGCTTGGACTTGCGCGGCGATGTCTTCGCCCGAAACGTGGAATTGCCAGGGCTGGGCGGTGGTCGCGGCGATGTGTTCCGGGGCCATGGCGTTGGCGAAGGCGGCCATGTCGGGCAGGTAGGCGGTGAAACCGTCGCCCTTGAGGGCGGTGGTGTGGATGCCCAGTTGCTGGCAGATGGCTTGTTTGCTGTGGATATCGTCGCGGTCGGCCTGGCGTGAACGTTGGATCAGGGCGGCCAGTTCCGGGTCTTGCAGTTCGCCGCCGAGGATCAGTTGCGGGCCTTGTTCCCAGGCTTCGCTGGGGCAGTCTTTGGCGCTGGGCGCCAGGGCGATGTGCGGGTTGATTTCCATCGGGTAGATACGGCACACCAGCGGGCGGCGCTGGTAAATGCGGCATAGCTTGTCTTCGTCCAGGTTGCGGCACGGGCCGACATTGAACGCGGCGAAGGTGATGGCGACAAAGGCCTCGGTGGCGCCGCTGGGTACCTGGCAGGAGCGGCGCTGGGCGTGTTCGCGTTGTTGCGCCACCAGGCCCAGGCCGGTGCCGAGAAAACCTTCGACCAGAACGATGATGCTGCCACCATCGGCTGCCCATTGGCGGGCTTCGTCCAGGGTCAGGGGGACGTGGTGGTCGGTGCAGCATTTGCCGCAGCCGACGCAGGAAAACTGAGTGTTCATGACTGGCTTGGGTGCCTCTCGGAAAGCAGCGCCGTGACGGGATTATGTCGCCGTCACAGCAGAGCGAGTGGCTCAAGCAAGGAGTACGCCAGTCACTGCGCCTTGCGGATCGAATCCCATTCGGTGACATAGGCTGTCTTACTTTTTTTGTGATAGAGGCACAGTTCGCTGCCTTTGCGCCCCTTCATATGCTTCTGCGGATACTGGCCTTGCAATAGCAACGCGGTATAGCCGACCCGGTCGTCGAACTGCGCGGGTGCGCCGACGGGGCTGGTTTTAATCAGGCCGCTGGCCTTGGTACAGGCACTGAGCACGGCTTTGTCGTGGGCGGCCCAGGCGTTGGGGCTGGCGGCGTGGGCCTGGAAGGTGAACGCCACAAGGGCGAGCAGAGGCAGGGTGCGGATGTTCATGGCGCGGGGCTCCTTGGCAAAAAAACCGAGTATGCCTCAACGGCATTTTGTAGAAAGCGGGCTCGCCCGCGCAGGGGGAAAGCAGACTTTTACGGCCGCTACGCGCCCGCTTGCTACCTACAGCCGTACCGGGGTGGGGCTGGGTACGGGGGCCATGCCGGCCCGTTGGTACAGGCGCCGGGCGGGGTGGTTGTGGCTCAGCACCTGGAGGTCCAGGCAGGCTTCGCGGCGTTGCTGCAAGACCTCGAAGGCGTGCAGCAGCAGGGCGTGCCCCAGGCCTTGGCGGCGGGCGCGGGGGTGCACGGCGAGGTCTTTGAGGTAGGCGCTGGTCCAGCAGTGGGCCACGCCGACTACACCGTGGCCGTCGCAGGCGATAAAACACAGTTGCGGGTCATATTCGGCGTCGGTGGCAAAGCGTGCCTGCCAGATGGTGAGGTCGGGCATCGGCTCGCTGTCGCCCTGGTGGCTGAGGCGCAGCAGTGCGTGTACAGCGCCGGCCAGTTCCGGGCAGTAGGTGCGCAGGTGCACGCCCACCGGCCACTGCGGCGCCGGCAGCGGCCCGCGCAGGTCGCGGCGCAGCAGCAGGGCGGGCAGGCTCAGTAGCCTTGTTGGGCCACGGTTTTCGCGGCGGTAATCAGGCATTGGGTCAGTTCGGGCGAAGAGAACTTGGTCAGCACCGCATTGGCCCCGGCCACCCGGGCCTTTTCGCTGTTCATCGCGCTATCGAGGGAGGTGTGCAGCAGCACATAGAGGTGGGCGAAGTCCGGGGTTTCACGCAGGGTGCGGGTGAAGGCGTAGCCGTCCATTTCCGACATTTCGATGTCGGAGACGATCAGGTTGATCTGCTCGGCCGTGCCTTGCAGTTCCAGCAGGCAGTCGATGGCCTCTTTGGCGCTGCGGGCGGTGTGGCATTGCAGGCCGAGGTTGCGCAAGGTATGCACCGACTGTTGCAGCGCCACCTGGCTGTCGTCCACCACCAGGATGCGCGCGTTGCCCAGCACTTCGGCGTCTTCCATGCTCAGCTCGGTAGGGGCCATTTCGATCTGGGCCGGGGCGATGCTGTGGATAACTTTTTCGATGTCCAGCACCTGCACCAGGTTGCCGTCCACCTGGGTCACCCCGGTGATGTACGAGCGCACGCCGCCGGCGCCATAGGGCGGCGGGCGGATGTCGGTGGTCAGGCAATGCACGATCTTGCTCACGGCCTGTACATGCAGGCCTTGTTTGGAGCGGCTGATGTCGGTGACGATCAGGCAGCCGCCGTCCGGGTCCACCAGGGGCCGCTCGCCGAGGGCGCGGCTGAGGTCGATCACCGACAGCGAAGTGCCGCGCAGGGTGGCGATGCCTTTTACGTGGGGGTGGGATTCGGGCAACTTGGTCAGCGGCGGGCAGGGGATGATTTCGCTGACCTTGAGCAGGTTGATTGCCATCAGCTTGCCACTGCGCAAGGTAAAGAGCAGAAGCGAAAGTGAATCTGCGCGGGCATGAGTGGTGGCCATATGAACCTTCTGTGAAAAGTGGCGTGCATTTTAATGCCGCCAAAAAACTATCGTTGACGGGTTATCGACCCATTGTGGGCAGGCTTTAGCGTAGTAGGGCCAGGTTTGTTTCGGTGGTGGCCATGCTGCCACGCCTACGGCCCTCACTGCGTCGGTTATAAGTTGTCGTAGGCCGATTCCCACCAATCGCGTCCGTTTGGTCTGATTTCGCGCAATAAATTGCCTCGCTAGCATCGCGTTTTGTCCTGCGCGAGTGCGTGCCATGCCGCCATCCTCTACCCCAGAACCCACTGTTCCCGCCGACAACATGCGCGTCGCCCTGGCGTACATCACCGGCGCCCCGGAAAAACTCTTCGACGCCAGTGTCGATACCGCCCTCTGGGTGTGGGAGGCGATCCAGGGGGATTTCAACCAAGACCGCAGCACCGGGCAAATCGCCTTCGACGCGGCGATTTCCATGGTGCCCTTGGTGGACCAGGTCTGCGACATGCGCGACTTGGTCGCCAACTGCCGCGAACTGCAAAAAGACCAAAGCAACACTTGGGCCTGGGTCGGCCTGTGCCTGACCCTGATCGGCCTGTTTCCGGTGCTCGGTTCCCTGGTCAAGGGCGTGCTGAAAATCTTCTTCCTGTTTATCCGCCGCTCCGGTGGCCATGCCGTGGAGCAGGCCGTGGACGAGGCGATGACCTGGGTCATCACCCTGCTGCGTAAAAAGGAAGTGGTGAAGTATTGGCGTGGCATGAAATGGGGCCAGGTGTTCCAGACACTGGCCGACGCCATCAAAAAGGTGCGCAACCAGATAGAGGTCTTGAGGTTGCTGCACGCCTTCGACCGGGGCATTGGCCTGCTCAACACCTTGCTGGGCAAAGTCAAATACGTCCCCGGGGCCGCCGCCAAGGCCGAACAAACCCTGAACATGGTCAAGGCCGTGCGTTTGCAAGCCAATGCCCATATCGGCAAAGCCCTGCAACCGATACGCGACGCCCTCGACATCGTGATCCGCCGGTTGGAGATGGAAGACCTGATGCAGCATCGGGCGATCCTGAACACGGTGAATGTGCACTTTCACGGCGGATTGCCCGAGGCTCGGGCGGTGAAATTGATGCGGGATGCGAAGCCGTTGCCGGGGTGGTTGAGTCGGGGGAAGCCGGGGGAGTTTCGGCCGTTGGAATACTCTAAAGAAATAGAAAAGATCAAAGAGAAAGCTAGGCAAGGCTTTCCCAACCTCGATGATAAGCAGATCAGAACCTTCGCAAAGGGATTGGAGGCAGTTGAACTGGTCGGTCCTCTACGCCTTTACCGCATCATAGGCCCCGGCAGTGTCGCCAGCGCCCAGGACTGGGTCACGGAAGCCGTGTTCAAGCAAATCATGGATTCAGCCAACCCCAAATCTGCCTGGCGCAAGTACCTGGCGGTGTGGCCGGACTGGAACGTCAATGGCCAGTTCGTGGTGTACGAACTCAAGGCCGGGGAAACCCTCAAGGTCTGGAAAGGCCCTGCGGCGTCCCAAGTCAAGGATGGGGAAATGGAACTAGGTGACCGCTATCTGGAAGGCGGCTGGGAGCAAATCAAGTTCGATTCCAAGTTCATCCGTAATAGCGCCGGCGAAAGTACCGCTGAAGCCTTCGACACCCTGACCTACTACCGCGTGGATCGCCAGACCGGTCGCATGGAACCTGCCCCGGACATGAACTACGAGCGTTACAAGAACCTGTCGCCACAAGAACAGGAGTTCTATGAGTGCCTGCGTGAAAAAATCAATCACCCCGCCATCAGCGGCCCCTTTGATACCACCTGGGGCATGACCGACTTTGATACCCAACTTAATAACGTGCGCCTCGGCCTGCCCAACTTACCCGGCCAAGTAACGGAGTTTAAAAAATGAATCCGCTTTATCCGATGACCCCGACTTATCACCTGTCTCTTTGGCAAAAACGCCAAGCGGCAATGCTCTATTACTACTCGTCGCAAAGTTACTTGGACGCGTTGTTGCCGAAAATCGAGGAGCTGATCGTTATGGCTGAGATGCTTCTAGAGCGGCGCTCTATTCTCGACCCCCTGATGGTCAGCGAACGCTGGGGTATACGCGATACTGCAGCCAACTGGAGCACCGGCGGTTTTCCGGCTTTGATTGCCTATCGGCAAAGCACGATGTGGCATATGGCTAAACGCGCCGACCAGTGCTACGGCATCACGGGAACCAATCAATGCGCCCATATGCTGGGCGAACTTTCGATGCAATGGGCCACTGCAGAGCAGGAAAACGAGTTTCGCGAGCGGGCCAACGAGGTATTTTCCTATGGGTTTAAAATAGATGGTGTTGTATGGCGCAACTGGGATGACATCACCTTCTGGTATATCTGGAAAGACTGCAAACAGCACTTCCCTCAATTACCAAAGTTCAAAGTTCATCTGGATATTGAAGGTGAGACGGGAAGAGTACCGATCCGCACGGGTGTGTACCTCCCGCAGGATGATCCTCATGGTGCTTTGCAGTTCGGTTGGACCGGAGGCGGTGAGGGGATGTGGAAGTCTCTTGAAGAGTGCCAAACATTCAACGACATCGGGCTGGACGCCTTGAACGCAGTTGGGCGAGCAGGCCTGTGGGGCGATGATATCGGGTTATTGAACTTTGCTCGGCAAAGTAAATACGCCAGTGTGTTCCCTAACATTGAACATCCGGCCCGCCACGAAATAATGGATAAAGCCTTCACCGAACGCCCCTGCAAGTGGTACTTCGTCGAACTTCTCGAAGGCGAGTTTGAAGACAGCGACCCCGACGCCATGGCCGACGCGCCCGGCAGTGAGCCGCAGCACCCGCCGCGCAAAGCCAGCGGTGAGCCTTGCCCCCACGCCGGTTGGTGGTTCAGCCCCGCCCGTGAAGGTTCGCGGCAGTATTTCCGTGATGGCGCAATTTTTCCCAAACTGGAAGGCGACTACGGCTACACCTTCTGGCTCTGGAGCCCGGACCAGTCCAGGCCAGCACTTTGATCGTTAAATGCAGGCCAGGCGAACCCGCTTGGCCCGAGGCAACATCAGCCCCTAGACCCACCCAAGCCTCATTTAAGCCCCAACCGCTTGGCCATGCGCCCCAGGTTGGCCCGGTCCAGGCCTAGCTCACGGGCGGCGCTGGCCCAGTTGTGTTGGTGGCGGTCCAGGCAGGCGCTGATGAGTTGGCGCTGGTACTGCTCGGTAGCCTGGCGCAGGTCGGCGCCGGGTTCGGCAGGGTGCGGGGTGACGGGGGCGGGGGCGCGGGGGGCGGCTACGCTGGGCAGGTCCAGGTCGGCGGCGCTTAGGCTGAGGATTTTCGGGCGTTCGCGGCCGTTGCCCAGGGCCTTGAGGGCGCTGCGGCCGATCAGGTGTTCCAGTTCGCGCACGTTGCCCGGCCAGGCGTAGGCCAGCAGCGCGGCTTGGGCGTCGCTGGTCAGGCGCAGGCTGCCCAGGCCCATGCGCGAGCGGTTTTGCTCCAGGAAGAAACCGCTGAGCAGCAGCACATCGCGGCCGCGTTCGCGCAGGGCCGGGACCCGCAGCGGGTACACGCTCAGGCGATGGTAGAAGTCGGCGCGGTAGCGGCCATTACGCACTTCGGCGGCCAGGTCGCGGTTGGTCGCGGCGATCAGGCGCACGTCCACCCGGTGTTCCTTGTCTGAACCCAGGCGCTGCAACTGGCCGCTTTGCAGCACCCGCAGCAGCTTGGCCTGCACGCTCAGGGACAACTCGCCCACTTCATCGAGAAACAAGGTGCCGCCATTGGCTAGCTCGAATTTGCCGCGCCGGTCGCTGGTGGCCCCGGTGAAGGCGCCGCGCACGTGGCCGAACAGCTCGCTTTCGACCAGGGTGTCGGGCAGCGCTGCGCAGTTGAGGCTGATAAGCGGTTTGTCGCGCCGTGTCGAGGCCGTGTGCAGGGCCTGGGCCACCAGCTCTTTGCCGACGCCGGTTTCGCCGCTGATAAGCACCGTCAGGTCGCTGCCGCCCACCAGGCTGACTTCTTCGAGTAGGCGTTTGTGGGCCTTGCTTTGGCCGATCATTTCCCGGGGTTGCTGGCCGCTGGCCTGGCGGTAGACCTCGGCGCGCTGGTGTTCGTCCTCGGCGCGCAGGGCCAGGCGTTCGATGCGCTCGGCGGCGCTGACGGTGGCGGCGGCGAGGCTGGCGAAGGCGTGCAGGTCGCTCAGGGGGATGGCGTCGAAGCGCCGCGGGTCGAGGGCGTCCAGGGTCAGCAGGCCCCAGGGGCGTTCGTCGATAAACAGCGGGCAGCCCATGCAGTCGTGTACGTGCAGCGCTTCGTCCAGGCCATGGACGAGGCCGTCGTAAGGGTCGGGCAACGGGCTGTCGCTGGCGAAGCGGGTGGGGCCCGGGCCTTCGAGCAGCGCGGCGAACCGCGGGTGCTCGCTGATCTTGAAGCGCCGCCCCAGGGTGTCCGGGCTCAAGCCGTCCACCGCCAGGGGCACCATCCATTCGCCGTCCAGGCGCAGTAACGCGGCGGCATCGCAGGGCAGCAAGGCGCGCATGGCCTCGAGCAGGCGCCGGTAGCGCTCGCTTTCGGGCAGTTCGCGGGACAGGTCGGCCACCAGGGGCAGCAGGGTGGTGAGCAGGGTAGTTGCGGTCATATTGACTCCGTGTAGTCGCAGTGACTATAAGGCGGGCGTTGTCATAATGACTATCTAATATTTAAGTTATTGATTTTTAATGAATTAAAACATGGCACGAATACTGATAAGCCTAAGGTATTCCTAGAAAACACCGGAGTTACCCATGCTGAGCGTCCAGGATCGTGCCATCGTCAAATCCACCGTGCCCCTGCTTGAAAGCGGCGGCGAGGCGCTGATTACCCATTTCTACCGGATGATGTTGTCCGAGTACCCGCCAGTGCGCGCCCTGTTCAACCAGGCCCACCAAGCCAGTGGCGACCAGCCCCGGGCCCTGGCCAATGGCGTGCTGATGTACGCCAAGCACATCGACCAACTCGACCAACTGGGCGATTTGGTGGGGCGCATCATCAACAAGCACGTGGCGTTGCAGATCCAGCCCGAGCATTACCCCATTGTCGGCACCTGTTTGCTGCGCGCCATTGCGCAAGTGCTGGGGGATGAAGTGGCCACGCCTGCGGTCCTCAACGCCTGGGGCGCGGCCTACAACCAATTGGCGCAGATCCTGATCGGCGCCGAAAGCGCCATCTATACCCGCAAGGCCGAGGAAGTGGGCGGCTGGCGCGGCGGGCGCGAGTTCGTGCTGGCGGCGCGGGTGCAGGAGAGCGTGGAAATCACCTCGTTCTACTTCGCGCCCAAAGACCAGGGCCCCGTCCTTGCCGCCGAGCCGGGCCAGTACATCGGCCTGCAACTGTTTATCGAGGGCGAAGAAACCCGGCGTAACTACTCGCTCTCGGCCCTGAGCGACAACGGCCAATACCGCATCAGCGTCAAGCGCGAAGCGGGCGGGCGCGCTTCCAACTACCTGCACGACTGTTTGCAGGTCGGCGCCAGCCTGATGCTGTTCCCGCCGTCGGGGGAATTCACCCTCAGCGCCAGCGCCAAGCCCTTGGTGCTTATCAGTGGCGGCGTGGGCATCACCCCGACGCTGGCGATGCTCGAAGCGGCCCTGGCCAGTGAGCGGCCGGTGCATTTTATCCACTGCGCGCGCAATGGCTCGGTGCATGCGTTCCGTGGCTGGGTCGATGATTTGGCGGCGCGCCACCCGCAGCTCAAGCGCTTTTATTGCTATGCCGAAGAGGACGGCATCAGCCCGCCGGCGGACCAGATCGGTTTGCTCGATCAGGAACAACTGGGCCTGTGGCTGCCGGCCGACCGCGACCTGGACGCCTACTTCCTCGGGCCCAAGGGCTTTATGGCTGCGATCAAGCGCCACCTCAAGGCGTTGGGCGTGCCGCCGCAGCAGAGCCGTTACGAGTTCTTCGGGCCGGCGGCGGTGTTGGAGTGATTCGCCGCTAGGCCGCTAGCGCAAGCAGGGCTCGCCCCCACAAGCCACCAGGCCTATTCAGGCCTGGTGGCAGCGCGCCCTGCTCGCGATGGCAGCCCTGAAACCGCCACCGCTGGCAAGCCAGGCGCCGACGGGTGGCCTATGTCGCCAGCCGGGCGCCGGCCAGGCTGCCGCTCAGTTCATAGGCGGCGAGTTCGGCCTGGTGGGCGGCGAGGATTTCCGGCAGGGAGCCGCGCAGGTATTCCACCCAGGTCTTGATCTTGGCATCCAGGTACTGGCGCGAGGGGTAGATGGCGTACAGGTTCAGTTCCTGGGAGCGGTAGTTGGGCATCACCCGCACCAACGTGCCGTTGCGCAGCGCTTCGATGGCGGCGTACACCGGCAACACGCCCACGCCCATGCCGCTGATGATCGCGGTTTTCATCGCGTCGGCGGAGTTCACCAAAAACGGTGAGCTGTTGATGGTGACCATCTCCTGGCCTTCGGGGCCGTCGAACAACCACTTTTCCAGCGGGATCACCGGGCTCACCAGGCGCAGGCAGGCGTGGCCGAGCAGGTCGCCGGGTTTTTGCGGGCAGCCGTTGGCTTTCACATAGGCCGGGGAGGCGCAGACGATGCTGTAGGTGATGCCCAGGCGCTGAGACACGAACCCCGAATCCGGCAACTCGCTGGCCAGTACGATGGACACGTCGTAGCCCTCGTCCAGCAGGTCTGGCACGCGGTTGGCCAGGGTCAGGTCGAAGGTCACGTCGGGGTGGGTTTTGCGGTAGCGGGCGATGGCATCGATCACGAAATGCTGGCCGATGCCCGTCATGGTGTGCACCTTCAACTGCCCGGCCGGGCGCGCATGGGCGTCGCTGGCCTCGGCTTCGGCTTCTTCTACATAGGCCAGGATCTGCTCGCAACGCAGCAGGTAGCGCTTACCCGCCTCGGTCAGGGCGATGCGCCGGGTGGTGCGGTTGAGCAGGCGGGTTTGCAGGTGGGCCTCAAGGTTGGAGACCGCGCGCGAGACGTTGGCGGTGGTGGTGTCCAGCTGTGCGGCGGCGGCAGTGAAGCTGCCAGCCTCGGCGACACTGCTGAAGGCGCGCATGTTTTGCAGGGTGTCCATGGAGTGCACTCAAGGGAGATGGCAAATTGTGACATGAAGTTACGGGCGACCGTGACCCCGACCAAGGGATTATCGCGCTAACGGTAATAAAGATTCACAGGAATGCCCGCTTATCGCCGCTGGGGGCGGACCCTAGAATTGCGTCGTTGTAGGAATGATGCACTTTCATCTGTGGGAGCGGGCTTGCCCGTGAGGGCGGCATGGCTGCTGGTGGGCATGTGCCGGCTGTACTCGCCAGAGCCCGCTCCCACAGTGAGTTAGCCGCTCCCGGAATGTTTTGCCTCCCCTCTTTTTTCAGGAATTCGCAGCAGTGCCGCGTCGCATCAGCAGAGAGCTGAAGACTCTCAGTGTTTGGGCTTTAACCTTGGCAATCAGCGGCTGCATCGGAACCGGAGGTATTGGCCCGCAAGGCCAGGCAATGCCTGTCGCTGCCCTGGCTACCGACGCCGCGATCCAGAGCGCGGCGGCGGATGCCCACTGGCCCAGCGCCCAATGGTGGCGGGCCTATGGCGACCCGCAGTTGAACCGCTGGGTCGAGTTGGCCGTGCAGGGCAGCCCCAGCCTGGCCATGGCCGCCGCCCGGGTGCGCCAGGCGCGGGCCATGGCCGGCGTGGCCGAGGCCGCCGAGGCGGTGCAGATCAACGGCACTTCTACCCTCAAGCGCCACAACTGGCCCACCGACCCGTTCTACGGCCCGGGTGATTTGGCCAACTCCACCACCTGGGACAACAATGCCGCCCTCGGCCTGACCTATGCCCTGGACCTCTGGGGCCGCGAGCGCAATGCCACTGAGCAGGCCCTGGACCTGGCGCACATGAGCGCCGCCCAGGCGCGCATGGCCCAGCTCGAATTGCAGAACAACGTGGTGCGCGCCTATATCCAGTTGTCCTTGCACTACGCCCGGCGCGACATCGTCCACGCCACTCTTGAGCAGCAACAGCAGATCCTGGCCCTGGCGCAACGGCGCCTGGACGGCGGCATCGGTACCCATTTCGAGGTCAGCCAGGCCCAGACCCCGCTGCCCGAAACCCACCGCCAACTCGATGCCCTGGACGAAGAAATCGCCCTGAGCCGCAACCAATTGGCTGCCCTTGCAGGCTTTGGCCCGGGGCAGGGCGCCCAATTGCAACGCCCGTCGCTGTCGCTGGGCGCGCCGTTGCCATTGCCCTCGGCCTTGCCCGCGCAACTGCTGGGCCAGCGCCCGGACGTGGTCGCCAGCCGCTGGCAAGTGGCGGCCCAGGCCCGTGGCATCGACGTCGCCCATGCCGGGTTCTACCCCAACGTCGACCTGGTGGCCGGCCTGGGCTTCATGGCCACCGGCGGCGGGGCGCTGGAGTTCATCACCGGCAAAAAACTCAACTACAACGTCGGCCCGGCCATTTCCCTGCCGATCTTCGACGGCGGGCGCCTGCGCGCCCAGTTGGGCGAAGCGTCCGCCGGCTACGACCTGGCCCTGGCGCAGTACAACCAGACCCTGATCGACGCCCTCAAAAGCATCAGCGACCAGTTGATCCGCCGCGAGTCCATGGACAAGCAGCAAGCCTTCGCCGCCGAGTCCGTGGCCTCGGCGCAAAAGACCTACGACATCGCCACCATCGCGTTCGAGCGCGGCCTCACCGACTACCTCAACGTGCTCAACGCCCAGACCCAGTTGTTCGCCCAGCAGCAGGTGCAGCAGCAGGTGCAGGCCGCGCGCCTGAGTGCCCACGCCGAACTGGTGACCGCCCTGGGCGGCGGCCTCGGGGCCGGCGATGACAGCCCGCCCGAAAGTACCACCGTCGCCCACAAAACCCCGGCCGCGTTGGCCGTTTTCGACCACTAAAAGAAGGCCGCAATGACTCCCTTGCCCGCACCGCTGCGCTGGCTGTATGCCTTGGAATGGCGCCGTGGTTTCTTCGACTGGGCACGCAGCGATGGCGTGACCTGGGTGTACATCTTCAAGGTGTTGCTGGCTGCGTTCCTCACCCTGTGGCTGGCGATGCGCCTGGAACTGCCGCAACCGCGCACGGCGATGATTACCGTGTTCATCGTCATGCAGCCGCAAAGCGGCCATGTGTTCGCCAAGAGTTTCTACCGCTTCCTCGGCACCCTCGCCGGCTCGGCGGTGATGGTGGCGCTGATCGCCCTGTTCGCGCAAAACACCGAACTGTTCCTCGGCTCCCTGGCCATCTGGGTCGGTATTTGCTCGGCGGGCGCGGCGCGTTACCGCAACTTTCGCGCCTACGGTTTCGTGCTGGCCGGGTACACGGCGGCGATGGTCGGCCTGCCGGCCCTGGCCCACCCGGACGGCGCCTTCATGGCCGCCGTGTGGCGGGTGCTGGAAATCTCCCTGGGCATTCTCTGCGCCACCCTGGTCAGTGCCGCGATCCTGCCGCAAACCGCCAGCGCCGCCATGCGCAACGCGCTGTACCAGCGCTTTGGCGTGTTCGCGCTGTTCGTCACCGACGGCTTGCGCGGGCGCAGCCAGCGCGAGGCGTTCGAGCGCGGCAACGTGCGTTTTATCGCCGAGGCGGTGGGCCTGGAAGGGCTGCGCAGCGTCACCGTGTTCGAAGACCCGCACATGCGCCGGCGCAACGGCCGTTTGAGCCGCTTGAACAGCGAGTTCATGGGCATCACCACGCGCTTCAACGCCTTGCACCAATTGCTCGAACGCCTGCGCAGCAACGCCGCCGACCATGTGGTGGCGGCGATCAAACCCGGCTTGCAGGACCTGGCCGAGCTGCTCGACGGTTTCTCTGGCCGCGCCCTCACCGATGCCGACGCCGCGCGCCTGGCCGCCGCCCTGGCGGCCTACAAGGAAGGCCTGCCGGCGCGGGTGCGCAGCTTGCGGGCGCAGTTCCAAGAAGGCGCGCCGAGCGAGGCTGAGCAGCTGGATTTCCACACCGCCTACGAATTGCTCTACCGCTTTGTCGATGAGCTGCACAGCTACGCCCAAACCCACGCCTCCCTGGCCGACCACCACCACGCCCGCGAGCAATGGGACGAACCCTACACGCCGCAAACCAATTGGCTGGCGTCTACCGCCTCGGGGCTGCGCGCGGCCTTCATTCTGTTGGTGCTGGGCAGTTACTGGGTGGCCACGGCCTGGCCCAGCGGCGCCACCATGACCCTGATCGCGGCCGCCACCGTCGGCCTGTCCGCCGCCACGCCCAACCCCAAGCGCATGGCGTTCCAGATGGCGTGCGGCACCTTGGTCGGCGCGGTGATCGGTTTTATCGAGATGTTTTTCGTGTTCCCGTTGATCGACGGTTTCGCGTTGCTGTGCGTGATGCTGGCGCCGGTGATCGTGCTGGGCTCGTTCCTGTCCTCGCGCCCGCAGTTCGCCGGGGTGGGCCTGGGCCTGTTGATCTTCTTCAGCACCGGTTCGGTGCCGGACAACCTCACCGTCTACAACCCCTACAGTTTCATCAATGACTACATCGCCATGGTCATGGGCATGCTGGTGTGCGCGGCGGCGGGGGCGATCATCCTGCCGCCCAACAGCCGCTGGCTGTGGCAACGCCTGGAGCAGGATTTGCGCGGCCAAGTGGTGTACGCCATCAGCGGCAAACTCAAGGGGTTGGGGTCGAGTTTCGAGAGCCGCACCCGCGACCTGCTGCACCAGGCCTACGGCTTGGCGGCGGGCCAGCCCAAGGTGCAAAGCGAGCTGCTGCGCTGGATGTTCGTGGTGCTGGAGGTGGGCCACGCCATCATCGAGTTGCGCAAGGAACAGGCGATTTTGCCAGTGCACCCGGCCTACGCGGCGTCGCAGCCGTGGCGCCAGGCGATCCGCGTCATGGGCCGCTCGCTGGTGCGCCTGTTTTTGCAACCGAGCCAGAGCAACCTGGAGCGTGGCTTGATTGCCGTGGACCACGCCATCAGCCGCGTGCAGGCCACCGACGAGCCTTTCGCGCCGCACTTCGACACCTCGGCCCTGCGCCGGGTCAAAAGCTACCTGCACTTTATTCGCACCTCCCTGCTGGACCCGCAATCGCCGCTGGCGGCCTATGCCGTGGCCAAGCCCCAAGGATTTGCCCATGCCTCGTGAAATCGCCTTCCACGGCCTGTACATGCCGACCATGACCCTGATGTTTTTCATCGCGGCAGGCCTGGCCTGGGCCCTGGACCGCTTCCTGTCGGGCCATGACCTGTACCGCTTCTTCTGGCACCCGGCGCTGCTGCGCCTGAGCCTGTTCGTGTGCATTTTCGGCGCCTTGGCGCTCACTGTTTACCGTTGAGAACGACCCGATGAAAAAGCTCTTCAGCCTGCTCGCCACCTTGCTGGTGCTGGCCCTCGCGATGTGGATCGGCCGCACCTTGTGGGTGCACTACATGAACACCCCCTGGACCCGCGACGGGCGGGTGCGCGCCGACATCATCAACGTCGCCGCCGACGTCACCGGCGAAGTGGTGGATGTGCCGGTGCGCGACAACCAATTGGTGAAAAAGGGCGATTTACTGATGCAGATCGACCCCGAGCACTACCGCATCGCCGTCAAGCAGGCCCAGGCCCTGGTGGCCTCGCGCAAGGCCACGTGGGAGATGCGCAAGGTCAATGCCCACCGGCGTGCCGACCTCGATAGCCTGGTGATCTCCCGGGAAAACCGCGACGACGCCAGCAACATCGCCGACGCCGCCCTGGCCGACTACCAGCACGCCCAGGCGCAACTGGATGCCGCCGAACTGAACCTCAAGCGCACCCGCGTGCTGGCAGCGGTGGACGGCTACGTCACCAACCTCAACGTGCACCGGGGCGACTACGCGCGCATCGGCGAGGCGAAAATGGCCGTGGTCGATATGAACTCGTTCTGGGTCTACGGCTTCTTCGAGGAAACCAAGCTGCCGCGGGTAAAAGTCGGCGACCCGGCCGACCTGCAACTGATGAGCGGCGAAGTACTCAAGGGCCACGTGGAAAGCATCTCGCGCGGCATCTACGACCGCGATAACCCTGAAAGCCGCGAACTGATCGCCGACGTCAACCCCACCTTCAACTGGGTGCGCCTGGCCCAACGGGTGCCGGTGCGCATCCACCTCGACGAAGTGCCCGACGGCGTGTTGCTGGCGGCGGGGATCACCTGCACGGTGGTGGTCAACCCGGGCCAGTAGACAAGCCGCCAGTAGGCGCGAGCGCGCCCGCGATGAGGCCGGTGCAACCACAACATTGTTGTCGCCAGTAATGTCGCCATCGCGAGCGGGCTCTTGCCTACAGAGGAACTTTCACCCCACCCCTTCAGCAAAACGTCTCGTGCAAATGCCGCCAGCGCAGGGCGCCGCCGGGCAGTTGTTCGATAACGGCCGTGGCGCGGCGGTCGCTGAGGGGGCCGCTGGCGTCCGATTGCAATTCGCGGTAGCTCAGGGTGACGCCGCCGGGGTGGCGGGCGAGGCCGCGCAGGTCGCTCAGGCTGATGCGCAACCCGGGGCGGGTGCCGCCCAGTTGTTCGAACAGGCCGCGCAGGGCCTCGCAGTCCAAGGCACTGCCATCAGGCGCGACCATCGAAAACTCGGGCGAAAACCGCCCCAGCAACCGCGTCAGCAGCGCCGGTTCGGCGGTGCCGGCGAACCACTGTTCGATGTCGAGCAAGGTGTGGATCACTTCGTTGAAAAAATCGCGATAGTCGGTCATGCAAAGGGCTCGGCGTGAGGGGCGGCCCCGCAGGGTAGGGCGTTGTCCTGGCTAGGGAAACGACGCGATGGCTGCTAGTTTGTCAAAATTATTTTGACAAAGGAGGCGCCCGCCCATGGTCAGCCTGGATCGTTTCGACACCTTCAAAGCCGTGGTCGAGGCCGGCTCGCTCACGGCGGCAGCCCAGTTGCTGGGCCAGACCCGCGCCGTGGTCAGCTTCAACCTCAAGCGCCTGGAGGCGGAGTTGGGGGTGACCCTGGTGACCCGTAACACCCGGCAACTGGCCCTCACCGATGCCGGCGAGCGCTTTTACCTGCGTTGCCTGCGCACCCTGGACGAAGCACGCCTGGCCATCGAAGAGGCACGCAGCGAACACAGCCAGCTCAAGGGCACGCTGCGCATCACCACCACCGTGGAATATGCCCTGGCCAAAGTGGTGCCGGCGCTGGAGCTGTTCCGCCAGCAGCACCCACAGCTGCATATCCACCTGTCCACCTCATCGACCCACGCCGACCTGATTGGCGAGCGCTTCGACCTGGCGATCCGCCTGGGCCGCCTGCTCGACTCCAACCTGCGGGCGGTGCAGCTTGCGACCTTCGACGTGTTCGCCGTCGCCGCCCCGGCGCTGCTGGCCCGCCACGGGGCGGTCACGGGCCTGGCAGCTCTGCAACACCTGCCCACCCTGGGCCATGGCCGCGTGCCGCACCTGAGCGTGACCGACCCCCAAGGCGTGGAGCACGATTACCAGCCCCAGGCCGGCCAGGTCGCAGTGGTGGCCGACAACAGCGCCACCCTGCGCGCCTTTGCCATGGCCGGGCACGGCGTGGCGATATTGCCGCAATGGCTGGTTCAGGCAGACCTGGACGCCGGCCACCTGCAGCACCTGCTGCCCGACCACCGTTTCACCCGCCAGGGCGTCTATGCCCTGTACCCCAACACCCGCCACCTGCCGCTCAAGGTGCGGGCGTTCATTGATTTTCTGAAGCTGCGCGAGGGGGGCGGCTAGCCTTCCGCACCCTTACCTGCGGGGCAGGAGAGTGGGTGTTGAGCAGGCCACCCACAGGTGGGGTGCTTTGCAAAGTCGCTTGCCATCGGTCGGAAAAGTACCGCCCCCTGTCAGATCTGACAGGTTCGCAAATGCCGGAACCGTCGTAGGGTCAAGGGCAATTTCCCCTGCGCAGAGATGGCTCCCATGGCAGATCACAGCGATCGTCTTTTGCTCAACCTGGTCAACGACCCCGCTGCAAAGAAAACTCCACGGGGCAAGGTCAATTTCGTGACCGCCATGCAGCAACTGGGCATTGCGTCGGTGTTCGATATCATCGGCCAACCCAAGCCGCAGTTTGTCGAGCGCCTGGGGGAAATTTGCGATGCCGACGGCGCCTTGGCCTACGAAAACGCACTGTGCTACGCCACCCAGATTGGCCGTTTATACCGTGAGCACCAGGTGTCCAGTGGCAAACCCCAGCATCTGACCCAGCGCACCGGCGTGCGGGCGCTGACGGAGGTGGGGCCCAGTTACCCGAACCTGTTCAAGGAAAACTGGGATGAGTTCTGCAAGGTGGGCGCCATCGCCGCGATCGACTCGCCCGTGGCTTACCTGCGCTCTCTGTTCCACTTCGCCACCCGCACGCTGGAGGGGTCCGGGCAGGGCACTCACCCCAAAATCCTGCTGCGCACGCGGCGCCCCGATATCGAGGCGCTCGTGATCGACCCGCAAAGCACCTTTGTGCCCAGGCCGATGCTGGACCAGGTCAACGAGGTACTCAAAGGTGATATCCAGCGTTACCAGCAGGGCATCCCCGGTATGCCGCTGCCGGTCTATGACCTGCTCGCCAACCGGCGCCATCCGTTTATTTTTCCCTACAACTTCGCTCACCATCAGTGCCGCCTGGGGCTGGCGCAAAACAAGCTGCAACTGGGCGAGTTGAATTACCGGGTCAGTTTTGAATTGCCCGCGACCCAAGGCAGCCGCAATGTCTACGGCACCGTGCAGAACGCCCCCCATGAGGCGCAGCGGTTGTTGTCCGGGCTGAGCCCACAGCAGCAGAAATTGCTGATTGAGCCTTCGTTGTTTACGACGTTTTATCTGTCCAAGGCACAACTGGTTGCAGGGTGGGATGGGCCTTGGAATTGCCATCTCAATGCCCACAAGGCTATGGGCATGGGCTTTGTTTTGCGTCCCGGGCAGAGCGCGATTCAACAGGTCGTGCCGCCTGCCGATGCGCTGGTCAGTGACTACAATGGGGTCAACCTGGCCACGCTGGAATTCACCAAGGCCGGTACAGCGCAAAAACACGTAGCCAACTTCAAATTCGGTACAAGAACCACCGATCCCCGTTACCTCTGGCGTTTCAACTATCTCAATGGGCCTAATGGCTCCACGCTGCTGCCCAATATCACGTGGGACAACAGCGGGCCAGCGTTCCCGGTGTTTGCGGGTTATCGCGCTGCATTTGTGGTGACCACCACCACTGGGACCTTGCAGGCGCCTGCAGGACTGGCAGCCTTGAGCTTTACCCTCGAACTCGATGAAAACATCACGTGGACCAACGAGCAGGTGTTGTTTTTCAGAAACCACTTCGATGTGGTCAGTGCCGGCGGCCAGGTCGAAGGTGGGCTCAATGAACTCAAGACTTTTCTCGACAAAACCGCGACCAATGCCGAGCAGGTCGAGGCGCTGCTGTCCCAGCGCAACTGCTTCCCCAGGCTATCGCCCAACTGCCCCAGTACCAACGTCAAGGCTAATGGGGCGGGGCGGGGCAAACCGTACCCCCATGCGTCCCACTACGGCGCCTGCTACGTCAACGGCCAGGGCTCGGACCGCTATGACAGCGTCACGCCGGCCACCACCGCCTCCATTCAACGCGACCAATTCGACAATTCGATGGGGCTCAAGGAGGTCAAGACCGCCAACGCCACCTACTGGTACCTGACCAAGACCTCGCCCAACCGCTTCGACCGCCTGCAACGCATGATCCGTTTGCAGCGCTGGTTCGACCTTCCCTTCGCCGAACTGGACACACTCATCATCAGCGCCATTCGCAGCGAAGGCGAACACAACCTGACCATGGACCTGAACATCAACACCTTGCGGGTGCTGGGGGTTTATCGCTACTTGAGCGGGCGCTACAGCATCACTGCCGAGCAATTTGCAGCTTTTGTGCATGACCTCACGCCCTACGCCACGGGCGAGCGCGTGCCGCTGTTCGACCAGGTGTTCAACAAGGCGGCGCTGTTCGACGTGCCACTGGTGCTTGACCAGCAGCCCTTCAACCTGGCCGGCACCGACGCCGCCTCGAAAAGAACCGTGTCGCAACTGTGTGCCGGCCTGGGCTTACAGCCCACCCAGACCTCGTTCTTTCGTCTGGCCGGGCAAACCCAGCTCTACGTGGGCCCATTGCGCCGCGACCTGGCCACCGTGTCATCGCTGTATCGCCAGGCCCGGATGGCGCAGTTGTTCGGCCTCACACCCGAAGACAGTTGGGCGCTGGTCGACTTGCTGGGCGGCGAACGCTACCAGCGCTTGCTCAGCAACGGGCGCCTGGCGCAGCAAGGGGAGCGGCCGTTGAGCCCGATGATAATCGAGGCCAAAAATTCTGACGCTACATACGACATCCGCTTGACCTTGGTGGCTGATCCTCTTGAGGCGGGTGATGTGTTACGCCTGCTGCCGGGCTCCGCGTTGCTCGTCAACCAAGGGGTCGATTTTACCCAGGCAGCCCCCACGCGGTTATTTACCCTCGACTGGCCACCGCAGCCGGCGCTGGCGAACGTTTTGCGCAATGTCGACGGCAGCACGCTCAGCCTTGCGCCTATTGCCCCCGGCCAAACCCTGTCGTTGAGCGGTAGGGTAATCACTCGGGAGGCTTGGCAAGCCATCACTGAGGGCGCGGCAACGCTCACCAATTTGCGAGTCAAATGCGGTGCCCAGGGCAATCGAGATATGAAGGTCGAGAACATCTACGAAGGCGAACCCCTGAGTGCCGAGCCCGATATCCTCGACCTCCTGATGCAAATGGACTGGGCCGTGACCTGGCTCAAGGACAGCAAGCAAACGGTGCCACTGGTGCGGCAATTGCTGGGCCTGGACCCGGGCGACTACCTGCCGCCCGAAGGCTTGACCGACCGCGTGGCGAAGCTCGCCGAGGACACCCGCGCGGTGCTGGTGAGCGACGCGCAACTGCTGGCGCTGAACCTGCCCACACATGAAAAAACCACCCAGGCCCGCGGCCCCGGCGACCCCATCAACTGGCGCAGCGTGCTGCTACCACTGCTCGACCCAACGGGCCTGGTCAAAGAACAACCCCTGGAGTTGGCCGACAACACCCAGGCGCAATTGCAGGCCGCCCTGGTGCGGGCCCTCCAACCACTGGCCCTGGACCCCGCCGTCAGGGCTGCCAGCCTGGAGAAACTCGGCACCCTGCTCATGGCCGCCCACGGCCGGCAATTGCGCTTGATCGAAGGCCTGGCCCAGGAGTTGGTCAACCTGCCCATGGACCGTACCCAAGTGGTGGTGCACTGGGCCCAGACTAGCGTCTATCAACTGCTGGCGATGGTGCTGCAAGTGGGTACCAACGCCGAGGGCAGCAGTACGCTGATCGTCCAGTTCAAGGCTGTGTTGCGCCACGCCAAGGCCGCGCTGCACTTACGCCTAAGCACCAGCGCCCTGCGCCTATTCCTGGTACACCCGCAGTGGCTGGGCGCGGCGCAAGGGGGGCCGCTGTCATGGGCCAGCCTCTACCTGCTGGGCCGCTATAGCCAGTGGTTCAACCGCCAGAGCCAGGCAGAAGAAGCCCTGCTGGGCTACTTCATCAGCGCCAACCCGGCCAAGGCCCAACTCAAGAACAAAGCCCTGCGCAGCGCCGTCAACCAGGCCAGCGCCGAGGTGCTGGCCAACCTACTGGGCTGGCGCCAGGAAGACATCGCCCGCCTGTTCCAGGAACTGCCCCTGGGCCGCGCCACCTCCCTGGCCGAAGTGGACTGGGTGCTGCGCTGTCAACAGGCCTGCGCCGCCAGCGGCTTGACCGCCACCGACCTGCTGGCCGCCACCGCGTTGCACGCCGACAGCGCCAGTGTGGCGTGGCAAGCGGCGGGTGAAGCCGCCATAGCCGCCAGCCGCCGCGCCTGACCGCCATCATTTTTGCAAGGAGCAACCATGTCCAAGTCCATCGATGCCCAGCTCAACGAAACCCTGCGCGACGCCCTGGTGGCCTACTACCTCGACGAGGTGGTGCCCAACGCCCAGGAATTCGTCGGCTCCGGGCTCAACGACAAAATCAAGACCGCCAATGACCTCTATGAGTACAAGTTGCTCGATGTCCAGGTCTCCCAGGACGTGGCCACCAGCCCCGTGGCGTCGGCCATCGCCAGCCTGCAGCAGTACATCAACGGTGCGCTGATGGGCATGGAGCCGGGCTACGAAAACCGGGTCATGGAAGAACACCTGATAACCCAGTGGCGCGAGATCAACAGCCAATACCCCATCTGGGCCGCCAACCAGCAATTGCAGTATTACCCCGAGGTGTACATCGACCCCTCGCTGCGCCTGAGCAAATCGACCTATTTCGAGCAACTGGAGAACGACCTCAACCAGAACAAGATCCACATCGACACCGCCCAGGAAGCGGTACTCAGCTACCTGGCCAGTTTTGAAGAAGTGGCCAACCTGACCATCATCAATGGCTACATCAACACCGACGACTTCAAGAACGGGATGTACTACTTCATCGGTAAATCCCGCGCCGAAAGTGTGTATTACTGGCGCTCGGTGGACATGTCCCAACGCACTTATAAAAACCTCACCGGCACCGACCCCAACCGCCCCAAGTTCGACTACCCGCAACCCGGCGCCTGGTCGGATTGGAAAAAAGCCAACTTACCCATCTCGGCCGGCGCCATTGAACGCACGATACGGCCAGTGTTGTTCAATAACCGGCTGTTTGTGTTTTGGATCGAGTGCGTGGATAACAGCCCGGAGGCGACCACCGTCGAACAGAGCTATGTTCCCGGTGCTCCACCGACCCCCCTAGAACCGGGTTCACCGGTCACCACCATCAAGAACAACCCGATGTTGCGCTTGAACATGGTCTACAAAAAATACGACGACACTTGGAGTGTGCCGCAAACCTGTATCGAGGCGTGGAGCGAGGCGCCGCGGTTCAAGACGGAGAATCTTGAAGAGTGGGTTAACTGCATTGCCGTGCAGGACAGTTCGACATCGCCGGAGGCGATGTTCGTAGCGATGTATGCCGGCTATACCCCCGGCCATTCAGATGAAGGGAGAGACGATGAATACGCTTTTCTGAAAACGGCATTTGTTGATAAGAACTTTAATGTGAGCCCCCTTTTTCCATATGTTGGCAAGGTGCCTCAAATGGAAGTGACCCCCGGGGATAAAAAAGCCCATGTGTTGAAGGTCAGTCGTATTTTTGCCCACGCTAATGAGGGGCGCTTTCAATTCAAACTTCCTCCGTTCAGTATCCAGATAAAAAGTATCGAGAACAGTATGCCGCACCCAGGTGTTGACTCTTGGGACTATAAACGGTGGCAGAGCAAAATTGCAGCACCCGTAAAAGATGTGGATATTAGATATAACTCAGCGATGCAGCGCCTTGAATTTGACTCGAAGATAATGGCTCCATTTAGAACGCCCGTTGTGGAAGTTGAAGTTATTTTGGCTGGTGCAGATATAAATATCGGTTGGATAAACCTAAAAGTTGCAACTGGCACTCCAGTTGACTCTTTGGGTCTTTATACTCTTTTGGAGGGTTCTTATATTTATTCTTCCGGGGACGCTTTTAACGAGTCCGCAGGGAAGTATTATTTTGCACTCTGGTTATTTAATCAGGACTCTCATGGTGCCAGTTTTCTTCGAGATACCACCGGCGTACTCTGCACGCTGACTCATATACTGGCCGGTCAGTTTGAATCACTTGCCGGAAAAAAAATAACCAAGAAGGCTCTGGATGCTCTTCGCGAGGGAGTAGGAAGTATAAAGAGGTTTGAATATCAGCGAATTGAGCCCACTGCGGGTCAGATCGTTAACCGGCATGTGCGTAGTGTATCCGTTAGTGATCCTCTTGGTTTTCAACGAGCCATATTCAGGCCGCAGAACCTTAATAGCCTGACGCCTGTGCATCCGGGTTACAGCGCGCTTAATTATACGAGTGTTGTTTTGGAGAGGGAGCCGCCCAATACATATTCGATAAATATACCTATCAGTACGGATACGCTGCTGCCTGATTGGAATGTAAGTTGGCCACAGAACTATAAAAAAATTCCGTTGATACATGGGGTCAAGGTATATACCGTGACCCCCGGCTCGGGAAACGTAGAAGTCGGCCATGCCCTTAAACTAACCCAAGTTGAATTGCACCTGGTTGCTCAAGTCAGGAGCCCGCTTATCGCTCCACGTATCAGCACCCGCGCGAGCCCTATCCATGGTATCGCTGAGTTCATCGATTTTGCCGGCTCCGGTATCCCCCAGAGCGACGATGGCCTCGCCGCACGCCAACCCATCCGCATGAACACCTTGTTTGCACGCGAACTGATCTTTCGGGCCAGTATCGCCCTGGAAAACCTGCTCTCGTGGGAAACCCAAGGCCTGGAAGAACCTCCGCTGCAACCGCCCGCGGCCCGCAACCTCATGGATTTCCACGGTGCCAACGGCAAGTACTTCTGGGAGTTGTTCCTGCACCTGCCCTTTTTGGTCAGCCAGCGCCTGAGCCTGGAGCAGCAGTTCGACGGTGCCGAGCAGTGGCTGGGCTTTATCTTCGACCCCGCGCGCAAGGCAGGTAATGGTCGCCCGGCTTACTGGAACGTACGGCCATTGATGGATGACCCCATGGCCGGGACCGAAATGGACCACGCCACCCGCAAACCCGCCGACCCGGACGGCATCGCCAGCAGCCACCCGGTGCGCTACCGCAAGGCCATTTACCTGCACTACATCAAGAACTTGCTGGACCGCGGCGATGCGGCCTACCGGCAACTGACCCCCGACAGCCTTGGCGAAGCCAAGCTGTGGTACGTGCGCGTGCTCGACCTGCTGGGCCCGCGGCCGGATATCCGCCTGGTGGACCATTGGACGCCCATGACCCTCAAAGCCCTGAGCGATTCCACCAACCCCGGGTTGCGCGCCTATGAGCAGCGCTTGATCGCCCAGGACCAACAGCGCGAGCAAAGCGCCGCGGCCAATGACGGCCACTCGCTGTACAGCTTTGCCGAGCCGCCGCTGTACCTGCGCACCTTCGGCCACGACGCGAGCCTGGCGGACTTGGACAGCGACCACTTGCGCCTGCCGATCAACCAGCACCTGGTGCACACCTGGGACATCGCCGAGTCGCGCCTGGCCAACCTGCGCAACAACCGCACCCTGGACGGCAAGCCCCTGTCGCTGCCGCTGTTTGCCGCGCCCCTCAACCCTCGCGACCTGCTGGCGGCCTACGGCCAGGGCGCGGCCGGTGGCGGCAGTGCCCGGTTGCTGGCCCAGGATGTGCCGCACTACCGCTTCCACGTGATGCACAACCGCGCCGCCAGCGCGGTGGAAACCCTGATCCAGTTCGGCCAAACCCTGTTGTCGCTGATCGAGCGCAAGGAACAGGCGCAACTGCAGGAACTGCAATGCCAGCAAGCCTGGGAGTTCACTCAATTTGCCATCGACCTGCAACGCCAGGCGCACCTTATTGACGAAGAAAGCCACAAAGCGCTGCAGGCGAGCAAGGCGATCGCCCAGGGGCGGCTGAAGTTCTACGCCAAATTGGCGGATGAGGTCGTCAATACCGGAGAGGTCGTAGCCGCCGCTCTGCATCTGATCGGCCGCGTGGCAGAGGGTGTTGGGGCGGCCGCCAAGGCTGTGGGGGGAGGCCTGAAGATTCCGCCGAACGCGGTAGGGGGAGGGGGCGGTGCGGTTGTCGGATTTTCCAACGGACTCATGGCCGGCTCCCATGTAGGTGGCTGGCGCCTGGAAGGTGTACCGGGCATGGTCGAGGCCGTGGCTTATGGTGTTGTAGCCATCAGCCAGGGCAGTGCCGAAGCCATCGACCGCGCCGAACAGTTTCGCCGCCGCCACCAAGAATGGACGCTCGCCCGCGACCAGGCGCAACTCGAAATCGAACACCTCGACGCCCAGATGGAGGTGCTCAAAGCCCAGGCCCAGGCCACCGAGTTGCAGTTGCGCCAGGCCCTGGTGGCCCAGGAGCAAGCGCTGGCCACCTACGCCTTCCTGGGTAAGCGTTTCACCAATGCCCAGCTCTACCAATGGCTCAACGGCCAGTTCGCCACCTTCTATTACCAGGCCTACGACGCGACCTTGGCCCTGTGCCTGGCGGCCGAAGCCTGCTGGCAGTTCGAGTTGGCCGACTACACCAGCCGCTTTATCCAGGCCGGCGCCTGGAACGACAGCTACCGCGGTTTGGGCGCCGGCGAGGCGTTGAAACTGCAACTGCTGAAAATGGAGGCCGCCTACCTGGCCCGCAACGATCGGCACCTGGAAATCACCAAGACAGTGTCCGTGCGCCAACTGCGGGAAAAGGACCCGGCCTCGACCATCAATCAGGACTGGGTCACCGTCACCGCGCGTCTGCTCGACGAAGGTGTGGTGGCCTTTGAACTGACCCAGCCGATGTTCGACAAGGACTATCCCGGCCACTTGCTGCGCCGGATCAAGCGCATCAGCGTATCGCTGCCCGTGACCCTGGGCCCTTACGAAGACATCCGCGCCCTCCTGACCCAAACCTACAGTGGCGTGCGCATGGCCGACGGCAGCCTGCGGGAAAACCTGCGGGCCAGCCAGCAAGTGGCGCTGTCGGGCGGGGTGGACGACGACGGCTTATTCACCTTCGACTTCAATGACGAGCGTTACCTGCCGTTTGAAGGCACCGGGGCTATCTCGCGTTGGGTCCTGCACTTCCCCAACCACGTGCAGCAACTGCCCGCCTTGCAAAGCCTGACCGACATCATCGTGCACCTGCGCTATACCGCGCGGGCGGGGGGGAACTGAGGGTGAGCCGTGACGCAGCGCAGGTTGTCAGCCCACCGTCACTGCCCAAGGGCGGTGGGGCCATCCGCAGTATTGGCGATGGCTTGGGGGTAGTGGGTACGGGAGGGGCGGCCTCGTTTGGGCTGGCGTTGCCGATTTCTCCCGGCCGGGGGTTCGCGCCGTCCTTGTCGCTCGGCTACAGCAGCAGTACCGGTAACAGCCCTTTTGGCCTTGGCTGGAGCAAAACCGTCAAGGCTATTACCCGGCGTACCGCCAAGGGCGTGCCGGCCTACACCGATGGTGACCTGTTCGTCGGCCCGCAAGGGCAAACGTGGATGCCTGAGCGCGATAGCCACACGGGTGCCCTGGTCTCCCGGAGTGTGAGCCACTACAACGGCTTGCCGGTGGGCGATCACCGCGTCGTACGCTACTGGCCGAGGATCGAAGATACCTTCACCTTGGTCGAGCACTGGGCCGACGATACCGACCCGGCCGGTTTCTGGTTACTGCACGACGCCGACGGCAGCTTGCACCTGTATGGCAAAAGCCACGCCTCACGCCGGGCCGACCCTGATGACCGGCAGCATGTGGGCGTCTGGTTGCTCGATGAAAGCCTCAACACCCGAGGCGAGCACATCGTGTACACCTACCTGAGCGACGACCAGGGCCCGGATGAGCATCAGCCGCGTGACTACCGTGCGCAGCGTTACTTGAGCCAGGTGCACTACGGCAACCTGGATGCATGCGATCAGCTTTACGCCTGGCGCGCCGAGGGTTGGCAGGGGGTGCAATGGCTGTTTCACCTGGTGTTCGACTACGGCGAGCGGCCCTATACGCTGACGTCGATACCCGGCTACGAAGCGTCGCAACCCTGGCCCGAGCGTACCGATCCTTACTCCAGTTTCGAGTATGGCTTTGAGTTGACAACGCGGCGCCTGTGCCGGCAAGTCCTGATGTTCCACGATTTCCCCGAGTTGGGCCCCGAACCCGTGTTGGTGCAACGCCTGCTATTGGAATACCGGGAAACGGCATTGGGCTACAACCATCTGTGCGCTGCCCACAGCCAGGCCTTTGGCCCTGACGGTAAGGCGCAGGGCCGCCCGCCGATGGAGTTTGACTACAACCCCTTCGATCTCCAGTGGGGCGCTGAGCGCTTTGAAGCCTTTGAACCCATGCCCGGCGTCAATGACGGACAGCGTTACCAGTTGGTGGACCTGTATGGTGAGGGGCTGCCGGGCATCCTGTACCGTGATGACAAGGCTTGGTACTACCGCGAGCCGCTGCGGGCTACACCGGCGAGCCATGCCGATGAGGTGGCCTACGGCCCCTGGTGCGAACTCCAGCAGTTCCCCAACACCAATAGCTCAAAGCCTGTGTGGCAATTTCTCAGCGACATCACCGGCGACGGTTCGCTCGATTGGGTAATGGCGCAGCCTGGTCTGGCGGGTTTCTTCACCTGCAAGCCCGAGCGCAGTTGGTCGAACTTTACCCCGCTGGAGGCGTTCCCCCAGGAGTTTTTCCACCCGCAGGGGCAGTTGGTCGACCTGATGGGCAATGGCCTGTCGGACTTGGCCATGATCGGCCCGCGCAGTGTGCGCTTGTACGCCAACCGCCGGGAAAAAGGCTTTGCCCCTGGGCAAGAGGTGGCCCGTGAAGTTGACGAGGACGCCTTGCCAATGCCCAGCAACAACGCCTGCGAACTGGTGGCGTTCAGTGATGTGATGGGCAGTGGCCAGCAACACCTGATCCGCCTCCGCCACAACGAACTCAAATGCTGGCCCAACCTGGGCCGCGGGCGTTTCGGCAAAGGCTTTGTGTTCAGCGAGCTGACGTTTGCCTACGAAGAATTTGACGCCTCGCGGGTACTGCTGGCGGATCTGGACGGTTCCGGTGCCGCCGATCTGATTTACCTACAACCTCAGGGTGCGCTGATTTTCATCAACCGTAGCGGCAACGGCTTTCAGAACCAGCCCATTTTCCTGCCATGGCCAGAAGGCGTGTGCTACGACCGCTTTTGTCAGGTCAGTACCGCCGACTTGCAGGGGCTGGGTTGTGCCAGCCTGGTGCTGACGGTTCCCCATATGACGCCCCGGCATTGGCGTTACGACTTTGTCAGGGCCAAGCCCTATTTGCTCTGTGCAACCAACAACAACATGGGGGCGGCGACGACGATCGGTTACCGCAGTTCGGCCCAGGAGTGGCTGGATGAGAAGCACCACCTACTGGCCTGCGGCCGCTCGCCAGTGTGTCGCTTGCCCTTTCCCGTGCCCGTGGTCGGTAACCAGACCCAGCATGACGAAATCACCGGCAATCGACTGACCCAGCGGTTTACTTATCGAGAGGGGTTTTATGACCCGACGGAACGTGAGTGGCGTGGCTTTGGCCTACTGCTGAGCACCGATTGTGAAGCGTTTGCAGGGCCCCATCAGGAGGGCTACAGCGCGCCGGTGTTGCGCAAGACCTGGTTTCATGTCGGGCGTGATTTGCACCAGCACTGCGAGGGCTGCTTTGCGGGTGACCCCAGCGCCCAGCCCTTAGGGCCTCACCTGCTGAGCCGTTATCACGAGCAAGACGGGCTCGATCAAATCACCGAACCCAGCGGCCCGCAGCGCGAGGCCATGCTCGTGGCGCTTGCCGGCCAAGTGCTGCGCGTTGAGACATTCGCCGCCGATGGCGGCGTGGGCGTGCCGTACACCCTGGAACAAAATCGCTACCTGGTGCGCCAGTTGGATCGGCCGGTCGGTGGCCGGTTTGCCCCTTATACCGTGATGCTGACGCTGCCCGTGGAGGCCATCAGCTACCACTACGAGCAACAGGCCAATGACCCGGCTTGTCGCCACAGTGTCGGTTTGCGCTGGGATGCCTTTGGCCAATTGAACCAGGGTATTGTCGTCAGCTATGCCCGCCGCTTGAGCGCTGGGGATAACCCACCCGTGCAACCCGATGAACGCTGGTGCAGTGATGCCCACGATGAGGCGCAACAGGCCTATTACCTGCACGAAACCTTGGCGCAGTTTATCCATCTCACGCAGCTGCAAGGCTGGCACCTGGGCCTGGCGTACTTGCAGCGGGAGAACGCCTGGCGATTGGGTAAAGGCGCAGGGCCGGAAGGCTTGACCCCCCAGGCCATCAGCTACGAGGCTTTTAGCCGCCAGAGCGACGACAACCCCCTGCACCCGCACGCCAAACGGGTGTTGGTTCGCCAATCGGTACAGCGTTATCGCGACCCGACAGACCTTTCGCATTACCTCCCCCTGCCCGATGGCGCCGCCAGTTTCGAGGCCTTGGCCGATTGTCAGGAAATTGCTGAACTCGATAGCACCGCTCTAGCGGCTTATGACCTGTTGCGAAACGAGCAGGGTGAAATGCCCTTCGACCTTGAGGCGAGGCTCTTGGCGAGCGGTTATCACAAGATGCCCTGGGTGTTGGACGGGGGGGCGAACTCCCAAACGCCGCTATGGTCGGTCAAGCGCGGCTTCAACACCTATGCGCCGCTGAGTGGCTTTTACAACGTACTGACCGTGCGCCCGACTCTGAGCCACGGGGTCACCCACCTGGGCTATGACCCTCGTTGGCTGCTCAATACCCGCGTGCAGTTGCCGGACGGTTGCCAGACCCGCGTCGACAGCATCGATTACCGCCTGCTGCTGCCGACGCGAACGGTTGACGCCAATCGCACTGTCCAACAAGCCTGCTACGGAGCGTTCGGCCAAGTGTTTGCCACCAGTCATCAGGGGACAGAGCTGGGCGTGCCCGTTGGCTTTGCGCCGATAGAGGACTATCAGCGCCCACAAGACGACACCCCAACCTACGCCATCCAGGCCCCCGACAACGCCTTGCTCAACGCTGCAACGGCCTACTTTGAGGACCCGTTCAGTTGGATGGGAATCGTGCCCGAGGCAGCCCGTAAAGATGCGGCCTGGCTGGAGGAATGCATTGCCCGGGGCGATGTGTTGCCCAGTGGGCATATCCGTGCCAGCGCTCGCCAGTTGCCGACCCTGGAGCGCTTGACGCAAGCCCGTCAGCGTTTGCTTGCGTTGATTCCAAAGGTGCCCCGCGAACCGATGCACTCGGCCACCTTGCAAGCCGACCGCTACCCCGGCGATCCGCGACGGCAAATTCGGATTGCCCTGACCTGTTGGGACGGTTTTGGCCGGGCCTTGCAAAGCAAGGACAAAGCCGAACCTGGTGATGCCTATCAGGTCAGTGAGGCGGGGGCGTTGGTACTGGACGAGGTAGGCCAGCCCATCACCTGGCACACGGTGGCGCGCTGGCGGGTCAGCGAGCGCGTGGAGTACAACAACAAAGGCGAAGCGGTGCGGCGCTACCGCCCTTATTTCGCCGATCAGCCTCGCTACATTGACGACGCCTGCTTCAGGCAATTCGGTTATTACGACCAGCAGTTCTACGACCCACTTGGCCGTCCGAGCCGTACCGTCATGGCCAAGGAAGGCTACCTGCGGCGTTACACGTACCGGCCTTGGTACAGCCTTTTTGAGGATGAAAACGACACCTGGGAAGAGGTGCTGGCGCAGCAGGGCAAAACCGCTGCCGCCCGCTCGGTTGACAGCCAGACGCCCACCTTGAATGTGATCGACCCTCGTGACCTGGCCGTTCGCACCGTGAGTTACTGGCGCAATGCTGCGGATCAGCCTGCGCAGCTACGGTGCCAACGAAGAGCCTTCGACGATGCTGGCAGAGTAGTTGCTGAATGGGACCCCCGTTTATCAGCCGATGCTGGCGCGCCCGCCAACGTGCTGAACATCTGGGCGCTCAGTGACAAAACCTTGGGTTGGCGCAGTGTCGATGCGGGTTGGCGCGTCAGTTTGTACGCACAAAGTGGGGCGTTGGAGCAGGCCTGGGACGCTCGCGGTCTTCAGCGCCTGACGCAATACGATGGCTTGCTGCGGCCCCTGGCGGTGTTCGAGCAAGGTTGCACGCAACGTTACGAGTACGCGGGTGCCGAGGCACACCTGGCCGGTCGCAACCTGTGCGGGCGACTGATTCGCCACGACGACCCGGCAGGCACATCGCTATGGGAGGGCTATGGCATGGCGGGCCAAGTGCTGGAGCAACGCCGGCACTTTTTGCGTGAACTGGAGCCACCGAACTGGCCACTGCCGTTGCCGCAGCGCGATGCCTTGCTCGAACCTGGCGAAGGGCTGCTAAGCGCGTATCGGTTCAATGCCCTGGGCGAGTTATGGACGCAAACCGATGCGCAGGGTAATCGCCACTACTTCAACCAAACCATTGACGGCCAACTGCGCGATTGCGCGCTACACCTTAACGGCGCGGCGGCCCCCCAGGTGTTGGCCGGTGACATCCACTACACCGCCCAGGGGCAGATCGAGCGGCAAACCTGTGGCAATGGCGTCGCCTGCCAATGGCATTACGACGCCTGGAACGGCCGCCTGATCCGGCTGCGCTCCACAGCGGCCAATGGCGAGCGACTCCAGGACTTGAATTACAGCTACGACCCGGTGGGCAACATGCTGAGTATCGAGGACAAAGCCATGGTGGTTCGCCACTTCGCCAACCAGCGTATTGACCCTATCAATCGCTACACCTACGACAGCCTTTACCAATTGGCCCACGCCACCGGGTGGGAGGCTGGCAGCGCCCGGCGCGGGCCAAAGCATATTGAAGACCCCAACGCCGTCGCCCAGTACCAACAGACCTATCGCTACGATGCTGGCGGCAACCTGGTAGAGCTGATTCATCAAGGGCCACAACACCATGGCCGTAAACTGACCGTGGCCCGCTACAGCAATCGCTGCCTGCCTGACCAAAACGGGCACCCACCCAGCGAAGCGGAAATTGCCGCCCGTTATGACGCCAATGGCAACCTACTGGCCCTGGAGCCGGGCCGGCACCTGAGCTGGGATGGGCGCAACCAGTTGCAGCAGGTCTGCCCCGTGGCACGGGCTAGCGCCCTCAATGATGTCGAGCGCTATATCTACGATGCCGATGGCCTGCGCCGGCGCAAGGTCTACCTGGCGCACACCCAGGCGCGCACGCTCATCAGCGAAACCCGTTATTTACCAGGGCTGCAAATGCGCAGCAGCGAGGAGCAAAGCCTGCACGTCATCACCGCCCAGGCCGGGCTAGTGAGCGTCCAGGTGCTGCACTGGCAATCGGGTGCACCCAAGCACCTGGGCAATGACCAGTACCGCTATCACCTGGCCGACCACCTGGGTTCCTGCACGTTGGAATTGGACAGCGACGCCCAGATCGTCAGCCACGAAACCTATCATCCGTTCGGCACGACGGCGTTTAGCGATCAAAGCGATAGCAGTTATCGAACGCAGCGGTATTCAGGCAAGGAGCGCGATGCGACGGGGCTTTATTACTATGGTTTGCGTTACTACATACCGTGGATGCAGCGTTGGGTTAATCCGGACCCGGCGGGTGCGATCGATGGCCTCAATCTGTACCGGATGGTCAGAAACAATCCCGTCAATCTGGTTGATCCCGATGGCCTGACGCCGGAGGGAGATTTGTTCAGAAAAATGTTCAACTCCAAGGTGTTTATTAAGGCCTTTAGGAAAAATCCCGAACAGGCAATACAAGAAATGGAGCAGGTATTGCACGCCGAAAGCTACCCGCCCGAACTAATTAGTGGCGTTGTAAGACGGCTCAGGGCGCAGATACCAGCGGATGTTTCTGCACTCTCGGCGCAAGCCCAGGCGATGAGCCTGGACTCGGCGCCTCAAAAAACAATAAGTGGGGGGGGCTATGAAAACATGAAGGATTTTTTCGCCATCTACTCCACTAACGCGGGCTCTTCAGCGATTAACTCGGCACTGAGGGCTAACCGGCCCTTATCCGTTTCAGGCAAAAAGGTGGTGTCGGAATTGGCGGCGCGTCATGGCAGCCATCACTTTGAGGGGCGTACAGGCACACAGCGCAAACTGAACTTGATCGCGGTAGCCGACACGCTTGATGTGGCAGATATGAAAAAAGTCGCCAATCAGCTCTACCAACAATCCAACCAGGCCGTCAGCACCTTTTACCGAGGGCAGGATGTCACCTCCGCTGCCCTGGATAGTTTTTCCGATGCGATTGAAGCAGGAAGCATCCTGTACTCCCTCAGCCCGCTTTCCGTCTCCAGGGATAAAACCGTAGCCGAGGGTTTTATGACCGGCACCATTCCCGTGCTGATGGAAATCCGCGGCTTCAGTGCATCTGTCATGACGTCGTCGCTGACAGCCGACGGCGAGCAAGAGCGCATATTTTCACCTCACGCCGATTTTAAAGTGAGCGCTATGGGCACCAGGGCTACGAATTCCGCTCAGTACTTAATCCGACTTGAAGAAGTGCGGGGGCATCGAGGCCCGCGAACGCCGCTGTATTACTGAGGATGGGTGCCTGGCATGCCAGCGTTCGCGGCCTCACGACCGCTGTCGCGAGCAAGCCCTGCTCCTCGGCGCCCCTACAACCGCCCCGCCAACCCAAACCGCTTCATCAGCCCCTTCTCCAGCCACCCCTTGGGTACCAGCGCCGCCAGCAGCGGCAGGGCGCGGCTGCCGTTGCCCAGGCGTAGCAGGCGCGGGGGCGTGGTTTGTTGCACGGCTTTGAGCAGGTCGGCGGCGAAGTCACGGGCTGGGGTGGGTTTGTCCTGGGAGGCCTTGGCGCGGGCGCGGATGCCTTCGCGCAGGGGCCACCAGGGCGAGGTTTCGTTTATCAACTGTTCGGCCTCATGCCCGGCGTTTTTCGCAAAACTCGAGGCGATGGCACCCGGTTGCACCTCCATCACCCGGATGCCGAACGGCGCCAGCTCCATGCGCAGCGCATCGCTCAGGGCATGCACCGCCGCCTTGGACGCGCAATAGGCCCCGGCGAACGGCGTCACCAGCACCCCCGAGACACTGCCGATGTTCACCACCAGCCCCCGGCTCGCCCGCAGCAGTGGGAACAGCGCCGCCGTCACGCCCACCGGGGCGAACACATTGGTCTGGAACTGGCGCTGCAGGGCCTGCACGCCGCCATCGAGCAGCGGCCCCATGGCGCCGTAACCGGCGTTGTTAACCAACACATCCAGGCCACTGCCATGCTGTTCCAGGCGCAGGGCCAGGGCTTGTAGCGCGGCGCTGTCATTGACGTCCAACTGCACTGCGTTGAACCCGGCCGCAACCAGGGCCGCCACATCCTCGACCTGGCGGGCCGTGGCCCAGACTTCATACCCGGCGTTCTTGAACGCCTCGGCCAACGCGCGGCCAATGCCGCTGGAACAACCGGTAATCAACACCACAGGCATAGCGCGCTCCTTGTGCAAGAAAAGGGATCAATCGGAAAAATGGCCCTGCAAGCGCTCGGCCCGAAACTCCAGGGTTTGCGGGCGATAGCCTGGGCGCAGCGGCGGCAATGGCAAACAATCCTGCCAATCGGCGCCGGCCTGCAACTGCCCGGGGCCACGGTAGCGCGGCGCGGCGTACTGATTGTCTGCCAGGTCCACCGTGTCCCCCGGCGCATAGGCGGCGATGCGCCAGCGCAACTCGGTCAGTGGCACGTCGTTGCCATTGTTCAGGGCCAGCAGCAACGGGCGGTCGGCTGGGCACTGCTGGGGCGCGTAGCTGATGCGCAACTCCAGGCGCGCCAGTTGCCGCGCTTCGCGGTTGTCCAGCCATACCACCCAAGTGGCCACCAGGCCCAGGCCCACTGCCGCCGCCAACGACACCGGCACAGCCTTGGCCGGGTAGCGCAATAGCAACACCAGCCAGGTGACGACCAGCAAAACGCCAATGAACATGGCAGGGCACTCCAGATAAACCGAAGGCCATCGTACCGCCACTAGGCTGCACCAGCCCAGCGCAAACTCGGGGCGCAAGCGAGGGGCGGGCCGCCGTCTGTCGCTACTGTCAGTTCTGACAGTAGCCCGCCGGCCCTTCAAGGTGTTTGCTGCGGGAACTTCCCCACGGACGCACCACCATGGCCACTGTGCACCGCGCCACCCCCACCCTCACCGCCCTCGACCCGCGTGGCCTGGTGGTGCGCTCGGTTGCTTATTGCCGCAGCGCCGCCGATGGCCCGGCGGATGTGCGCATCCACCGCACAGAGCATGACCGTGCCGGGTGGGCCGTGGCCCTGTGGGACCCGCGTTTGCTGGCAGACCCCAGCGCGCCGGCTAACCTGGCGACCCTTTACTCGCTGCGGGGCCACGTGCTGGGCACCGAAAGCGTGGACGCCGGGTGGCGGCGCAACCTGTGGGGCGCTGCGCAGCAGTGGATGAACGCTTGGGACGGGCGCGGCACGCTGCGGCGCAACGCCTTCGACCTGCGGTTGCGCCCGCTGGCGGTGTTCGAGCAGGGTGGTTGTACCGAGCGCTACCGCTATGGCGACGGCACGTTCCCCCGTAACCAGCGGGGCCAGTTGATCCGCCACGACGACCCGGCCGGCACAGTGCTGTTTACCGAGTACGGCGTGGCCGGCCAGGCGTTGCAGCACACCCGCCGTTTTCTCCAGGCACTCGATGCGCCGGATTGGCCCGAGGCGCTCGCGCAGCGCGATGCCCTGCTGGAACCCGCCCCAGGTGCAACCAGCCACACCCGCTTCAATGCCGTGGCCGAGGTGGTCGAGCAAACCGACGCCAAGGGCCACCGGCAATTGTTCAGCCACACCCCCAGCGGCCAGTTGCGCCAGGTGCAACTGCAACTGGCCGGGCAGGGCCACCGCCAGACGCTGGTGTCGGCCATCCGCTACGACGCCCAGGGCCGCACCGAGCAGGAAACCGCCGGCAATGGCGTGGTCACCACCCTCACTTACCGCGCCGAGGACGGCCGCTTGATCCGCTTGCATGCGGCGGGGCCTCAAGTGCTGCAAAACCTGCATTACGCCTACGACCCCGTGGGCAATGTGCTGAGCATCGAGGACCAGGCGCAACCGGTGCGCTACCACGCCAACCAACGCATCGACCCGGTCAACCGCTACACCTACGACAGCCTCTATCAACTGACTCAGGCCACCGGGTGGGAGGCCGGCGCGGCCAACAAAGGCCCGCACTTCTCGCCCTTTGCCGACCCGGCGCCCCGCGCCAATTACCGGCAAACCTACGCCTACGATGCCGGCGGCAACCTGCTGGCCCTGGCGCATCAAGGCCCGCAAAGCCACGGCCGTACCCTCACTGCCGCACAACACAGCAACCGCTGTTTACCTGAGCGCAACGGCCAACCGCCGACCGAGGCCGAGATCGCCGCCGCGTTTGATGCCAATGGCAATTTGCTGGCGTTGCACCCCGGGCAAACCCTGGCCTGGGACCGGCGCAACCAGTTGCAGGAAGTGCAACCGGTGCAGCGCGACAGCGCCCCCGACGACAGCGAACGCTACCTCTACGGCGGCGATGGCCTGCGGGTACGCAAGGTGCAATCGAGCCAAACCCACACCCGCACGGTGACACGCGAAGTGCGCTACCTGCCGGGCCTGGAAATCCGCACCCGCCCCAGCGAAACCCTGCACGTCATCGTGGTGCAAGCCGGGCGCAACAGCGTGCGGGTGCTGCACTGGGACACCCCGCCCCCGGTGGCCAACGACCAAATCCGCTACAGCGCCAGCGATCATCTGGGCTCTTGCACCCTGGAGCTGGACAGCGCCGGTGCGGTGATAAGCCACGAGACGTACCACCCCTTCGGCACCACGGCGTGGTTTGCCGGTAGAAGTGAAGTAGAGGCCCGTTATAAAACCGTGCGTTATTCCAATAAAGAACGCGATGCCACGGGGCTGTATTACTACGGCTTTAGGTATTACATACCGTGGTTACAGCGCTGGGTTAATCCGGACCCGGCAGGGGAAGTCGTGGGGGGCAACTGGTATGCCTTTGTCAGCAATGCACCGGTGCGGTTCAGCGATGTTCAGGGATTGCTGCCGGTTGATATCAATGACCTGACCGACGAGCAAGTGCAAGTATTGGGGTTGACGGGGTCGCAAGTAAATTCGGCCCAGTTGATGTATGAGTCTAACTTTCGTGGGCCGATAAAAAATGAGGTTGTTCCGGTCGGCCAAGAAACCTTTACCTCACTGCAGCAGGCTAATTACGCCAATATTATTACCAAGGCATTTTTGCCTTATGGCTCGGATAATCAAAGGTTGGATGTGTGGCGCTCGCCTTTGGACAATGCGAAAGAACTGCAATCTGTACGCAGCGTTACTTCGCAGGCGCTTATGGCCATGGTTCTCGAATATGGCGTAGGTAACTGTCAGGAGCATGCCGATATAGCGTTTAATCTTCTGGCCAGTACTCAAACGATGAAACCGGTTTTCACGGTGAATGCCCAAGGCGTTGACCATATTTTTGCGGTAATCGGCGATCCGAGGACGCTGCCGGCTAAAGAACTGGTGATCGCCGACCCATGGCCAACATTTCCCATGGCCCACACCGCTAACGCAGGCGCTTTCGTTATTGGCGATATTGTGAGGCAGGCCACTGCTGAAGAAGATCCGGCTTATGCGTTGGATGACAGAACATTGTTCAGAAATGCCAGATATGACTTTCCGGATATTGATGTGAACAGCCCCCAGGCTATTGCGCGGCTTGAGAAAATGATTGCTATACCCACCGTGTTTATGCAGTTGTTCTCCCTTAAAGATGACCAGGTGGGTATTGACTACAGCGGGCCGAGTGTAAGGGGCGAATTCAATAAACTTCCTGCGGCCTATGTACATGACCGGATTGGCCACTACACCAGTTACTTGCACGCATCGCATGCGCTTTGCTCCCGCTCTGGAAATGAGTAATGCCCTGACCACAGCAGCCAGCCCTGCCATTGCGCGCTTTTCTGGCGAACACCCACCGACGAGGCACCACCATGGCCACTGTGCACCGCGCCACCCCCACCCTTACCGCCCTCGACCCGCGAGCATTGGCGGTGCGCTCGGTGGCCTATTGCCGCACGGCGGCGAGTGGGCCGGCCGAGGCGCGCATTAGCCGCTCGGCCTACGACGCCGCGGGGCGAGCAGTGGCCCAGTGGGACCCGCGCCTCGGGGCGGATCCCACGGCCCCAGCCAACCTGGCGTCGGTTTATTCCCTTACCGGCACAGTGCTGGGTAGCCGCAGCGTGGACGCAGGGTGGCGAGCCCGCCCCAGGTGCAACCAGCCACACCCGCTTCAATGCCGTGGCCGAGGTGGTCGAGCAAACCGACGCCAAGGGCCACCGGCAATTGTTCAGCCACACCCCCAGCGGCCAGTTGCGCCAGGTGCAACTGCAACTGGCCGGGCAGGGCCACCGCCAGACGCTGGTGTCGGCCATCCGCTACGACGCCCAGGGCCGCACCGAGCAGGAAACCGCCGGCAATGGCGTGGTCACCACCCTCACTTACCGCGCCGAGGACGGCCGCTTGATCCGCTTGCATGCGGCGGGGCCTCAAGTGCTGCAAAACCTGCATTACGCCTACGACCCCGTGGGCAATGTGCTGGAGTTGCACCCCGGGCAAACCCTGGCCTGGGACCGGCGCAACCAGTTGCATGAGGTGCAACCGGTGCAGCGCGACAGCGCCCCCGACGACAGCGAACGCTACCTCTACGGCGGCGATGGCTTGCGGGTGCGCAAGGTGCAATCGAGCCAAACCCACACCCGCACGGTGACACGCGAAGTGCGCTACCTGCCGGGCCTGGAAATCCGCACCCGCCCCAGCGAAACCCTGCACGTCATCGTGGTGCAAGCCGGGCGCAACGCCGTGCGGGTATTGCACTGGGAAACTGAACCGCCAGTGGCCAACGATCAAATCCGCTACAGCGCCAGCGATCATCTGGGCTCTTGCACCCTGGAGCTGGACAGCGCCGGTGCGCTGATAAGCCACGAGACGTACCACCCCTTAGGCACCACGGCGTGGTTTACCGGTAGAAGTGAAGTAGAGGCCCGTTACAAAACCGTGGGTTATTCCAATAAAGAACGCGATGCCACGGGGCTTTATTACTACGCCTGAATTCAACACATAAGTGCAACGCTCACCCCTGTATGCACTTCGTACGGCGTCTTCCAGCCCAAGCGCTTGCGCGGGCGTAGATTGATCCTCGCTACTGTCCGATTGACGGCTTCGACGGTCAG